>CAMWVJ010000352.1 GCA_947177645.1 uncultured Desulfovibrio sp. | reverse complement strand
GCGTAGAGATAGCCCTCGTCCGAGGTCTCGGGCGGGAGCGGGATGTTGATGGTGCGCCCGCGCGCGCCCGGGCCGCCGTCCTCGCCGAGGAAGCCCGTGCCCGGGTAGAGGGTGCGGCCGTCCTGGTGCAGGGAGATGAAGAGGGTGTGCGGGTCGTTCCAGAAGATGTCCTGGCTGCCGTCGCCGTGGTGCACGTCCGTGTCCACGATGGCCACGCGCAGGGGCCGGCCCTCCGGGTGCGGATAATGGTCGCGGATATACTCCACCATGACGGCTTCATTGTTGATGTTGCAGAAGCCGCGGTTGCCGTGCACCACGCGCATGGCATGGTGCCCGGGTGGCCGCACCAGCGCGAAGGCGCGGTCGGTCCTGTGTTCCATGACGAGGCGCGCCGCCGTGATGGCGCCCCCGGCCGCGGCAAGGTGCGACTCCGTGCTCACGGCACCGGCCGAGGGCAGGCAGAAGTGCGCGCGCTCGAGCTGCGCGTGGCTCGCGAAGACCGGCCGGTGCTCGCTGATGCCCGGGATGTCGAAGAGGCCTTCCTCCTGGAGCTGGTCGCGCGTGTAGAGCAGCCGCTCCTCCCGCTCGGGATGCGTGGGGGAGATGGCCCAGTCGAACGCGGGGAAGAAGACCACGCCGAGCGTGCGGCTCGCCGTAAGCGGCTCAATCATCGGGCTCTTCCATGTTCTCGAACACGTCCACGCCGTAGCGGGCATTGGCCGTGAGCTCGCCGAAAAAGCCCATGCCGAGCGCAAAGGTGAGATTGTCCGGCGCGACGGCCGCAAGCAGCGGCCCGTTCGCGTCCTCCAGGCGGAAGACGCCGCCGGGGGCGTTCTCGCGCCGGAGCACCGCGCACTGGATCAGGGCCGGGTCGCCCATGCGGTGCACCACGGCGAGCGGCGAGGGCAGCGCCGTGTCCGGCGCAAGCGGCGTGAAGCACAGGCGGCCGCCGTCGGCCTTGAGGCTGTAGAGTTCGGGAGGTGTCTTGTCCATGGAAGCTCCTTGTCAGGCAATGCCGGTGCCGCGGTGGTGCAGCCGCTCCTCCAGCGCGGAAAGGCACTGGAGCAGCACGTCCTCGGGCGCCTGCGTGGCGTCGATGACGGCGATGCGCTCGGGCTCGGCGGCGGCCAGGGCGAGGTAGCCCTCGCGCACGCGCTCGTGAAAGTCCAGGCTTTCGGAGTCGAAGCGCCCTTCCGAGAGCACGGTGCCCTCGGCGCGGTTGCGCTCGCCCGCGCGCTCCAGCCCCTCGGCCACGCTGAGGTCGAGGAGCAGGGTGAGGTCGGGCGCTAGCCCCCCGGTGGCCTGGGCGTTGATGCGGCGCAGCCGCTCCACATCATGGCCGCGGCCATAGCCCTGGTAGGCGAGCGTGGAATCCGAAAAGCGGTCGCAGAGCACGGTCTGGCCGGCCTCCAGCGCGGGCCGGATGATCTCGGCCACATGCTGGGCGCGGTCGGCGAGAAAGAGGTGCAGCTCCGCCCGGCTGGAAAGGCCGCGCGTGCGCGCGTCCAGAAGAATGGGGCGCAGGCTGCGTCCCAGGGTGCTGCCGCCCGGCTCGCGCGTGAGCACCGGGTCGTGCCCGCGCTCCTGCAAATAGGCGGCGAGCAGGCGCAGGGCCGTGGACTTGCCCGAGCCTTCTATGCCTTCAAAAGTGACAAACATTCTTCCCTCCTGGCGTTTTTGCGCCCCTTGGGAGCGGGCGGCCGGCCCGCGGGCGTGCGCGGCGGCCGGTACATGGGGCGCCCCAGGGTGGCCTGCCATGGCGTCCAGCCGGGACCCTCGCCGTCCAGCGCCGCGAAGAGTCCCCGGCACTGGGCGAGCTTGGCGTCGAGATTGTCCGCATAATGGAGGGCCAGGGCCTCCGGGGTGTGGGGCTGGCGTACGGCGCCAAATTCCAGCTCGCCGTGGTGGCTCAGGATGAGGTGCCGCAAATGCTCCTGAAGGCCGGGCTCGAGGCCTGAGCGTGCGAGGAAGGGCGCCAGCATCTCCACGCCGAGCATGAGGTGCCCGAGCAGCCGCCCCTCGGTGGTGTAGTCGTTGGAAAAACCGCCGGAAAATTCGCGGATCTTGCCGAAATCGTGGAACAGCGCCCCGGCCAGCAGGGCCTGGCGGTCGAGCTCGGGGTATTGGTCGGCCATGCGGCGGCAGGCCTTGAACACGCCGAGCGTGTGCTCCAGAAGGCCGCCGGCATAGGCGTGGTGGACGCTCTTGGCCGCCGGCGAGAGGCGGAAAAGCGGCGCGAGTTCGGCATCTTCCAGTACGGAGAGCACGAGCTTGCGCCAGGGCTTGTGCGTGAACTCCTCGCGGCAGAGCGCCATGAGCTCGTCGAACATGGCATCCAGCGGATAGGGGCTTGACGGCAGAAAGGCCGTCTGATCCACGCGGGCGGCTTCGGCGGCGTCGAGCGGGCGGAACTTTTCCACGGCGAGCTGCACGGCCGAGCGGAAGAGCGAGGCCCGCCCCTCCACCTGCGCCAGCGTCCCCGGCGCGATCTCGCTGAATTCGCC
>CAMWVJ010000351.1 GCA_947177645.1 uncultured Desulfovibrio sp. | reverse complement strand
GCGTCTCTGCGACCACCATGTCTGCAATTCGCTCGCGCTGGCGGAAGGGCTGCGCAAGCTGGGCGAGCCCGCGGGCCGCATCAGCTATATCCCCAACGGCGTGGATACCGAGCGCTTCCGCCCCGCGTCCGAGCCCCCCTCGGAGCGGCCGCCCCTCATCCTCTGCGTGGCGCGTCTCGCGCAGGACAAGGGCCACCTCACCCTGCTGCGCGCCTTCGCCATCGTGGCGCGCGAGGTGCCCGAGGCGCGCCTGCGCCTCGTGGGCGACGGCCCGCAGGAGGCGCAGCTTCGCATGCTGGCCCGCACCTTCGGCCTCGAGGACCGCGTGGAATTCGTGCCCGGCAGCCCGGATGTGCGCGAGCATTACGCGCAGGCGCGCATCTTCGCCCTGGCCTCGGTGCGCGAGGGCCAGCCCAATGTCATCCTCGAGGCCATGAGCTGCGGCCTGCCGGTCTGCGCCACGGCCGTGGGCGGCATCCCGGGCCTGGTGGACAACGGCGTCACCGGCCTGCTTTCTCCGGCGGGCTATGCCGAGGCTTTGGCCGCATCGCTGTTGCGCCTGCTCGGCGACCCGCCCCTGGGCGACGCCCTCGGGCGCGCGGGCCGGGCGCGCGTGGAGCGGGATTTTTCCTTCGCCGCCATGGTGGGGGCGCATGAGGAGCTGTTTGACCGCCTGCACAGGACGCGGCGCGGCGAACGCGAGGAGGACGACGCATGAAGCGCGGGATCATCCTTTCTGCCGGGGCCCTGCTGTGCGCCCTGCTCGGGGCCGGCCCCCTGTGGGCTGCCGGGGCGCAAAAGACCATCACGAGCGGCCCCGGCGAAGTGACGGAGCTCTGGACGGGCAAGGTGCTCAGCGCCACCTTCCGCGCGGGCATGTGCTTCGGGGCGAACGGCAAGGCGCGCGGCGTGCTCATCCTGCGCCATGCCAACGGCCAGGAAGACCCGTATCATCTCTATGGCCACATCCGCGCCAACGCCTTTGACCTCACGCATTCGTCCGGCCATTCCTTTACCGGCCGCATCACCGGCCCGCGCAGCATGGAAGGCCGCGTGAAGCTGAAAAACGGCCTCACCCTCAACCTCGAGGGCGAGCGCACCCTTGACGTGCCCCTGGCGGCGGAAGACTGCGCGCCGCTCGCCCCCTGACCCGTCGCAGAAGCCGCGCCCCCGTCGCCGGCGCCCCTTTCGGGAGGAGCCATGACCGTAGTGTTGTTTATCGTGGGCCTTGTCCAGTGCGGCCTTTTGTTCCTGCTCACGGGCACGGGCGCTAGGCTGGCGCGACGGGCGCAGAAAGAGCGGGAGGAAGCCCGCTATGTGCCCCACGGCGGCTGGCCGCGCGTGGCCATGATCATCCCCGCCGCGGGGAATGACCCGCGCATGGAGGCCGCGCTGAAAAGCCTGCTGGAGCAGGATTATCCCCACCTGCTGCCCGTGCTCGTCACTTCCGGGGCGGACGACCCGGCGGCGGACATCATCCGGCGCCTCAAGGAGGACTATCCGGCCCTTCGGCACGTCATCGCCGGCGAAGCGAAGGACTGCGGCCAGAAAAACTGGAACAGCCTCGCTGGGGTGGGCGCCGTGGGCGACGCGGCGGACATCTATATGTTCTGCGACAGCACGCACATGGCCGACCCGGAATTCGCCCGCTGCCTCGTGGGGCCGCTCGCCCGCAACGAGGCGGCCTTCAGCACCGGCTATCACGAGGTCGAGCCGCGCGACCACGGCCTCGTCACCCTGGGCTATGCCCTGAGCGTGCTGCTCATGCGGCTGTTGCAGGGCGTCTCCGCCTTCACCCAGCCTTGGGGCGGCGCCATGGCCATGACGCGCGCGGCCTTTGAGCGCTATGGCGTGGCGAGGCTCTGGGCCTCCACCGTGGTGGACGACTGCTCGCTCGGGGCCATGCTCGAGGCGCGGGGCGTGCATGTGAAGCTGTGCGCGGCCGCGCTGTTGCGCACCACGGCGCACAGGCACGCCTTCGGCACGTGGCGCGCCTGGATGGACCGGCAGGTGCTCTTCCTCAAGTTTTGCATGCCGGGCCAGTGGCTGCTGCTCGGGGTGTTCGCCGCGCTCATGCTGGCGCCCAGCCTGTGGGCCGGCTTCATCTTCTGCCGCGACCTCATCGGGCGCGGCGGGGGCACCGGGCCCTTCCTCGCCTTGCTCTGGCTCTTGCTGCTTGCCGGCACGCTCTCGGGGTGGCGAAGGCTCGTGCCCGTGCGCGTGCCGCTGGGGCGCTGGCTCGGGGCCTTTTTCCTCGCGTCGGGGCTTTTCGGCTGGGTGTATCTCAGGACCATACCGGCCCGCACCATCACCTGGCGGCACATGGTCTATCTGGTGGGCCGGGGCGGCGTGCTCCTCGGCATGCGCCGGCGGGGGTAGAGCCTGTGCGGGCCGGAGTCGGGGCTTTTGCTGGCCCAGGGTGTGGGCGGCTTGCTCCGTTGCTCTTGTAATGCCGAAATTATCCGTCAAAAACAGCCTTTTTGGTGCTTGCTGCGTCAGAAAAAAA
>CAMWVJ010000350.1 GCA_947177645.1 uncultured Desulfovibrio sp. | reverse complement strand
CCCCCCCGGCCGTCCCCGCGGCCCGGCTCCGGCGCTTGGCCGTGGGGGCCCCCCGGGTGCTGCCTTACTTTCACACCCCCTACCAGCATGCGGCGCCCGAACTCCTGCGCGCCATGGGGCGCCCCTTTGCGGGCGACCCGCGCCGCGTGCTCGGGCGCGTGCGCAGTATCCTGCCCGACGCGGCGCTGCGCACCACCTTCATCGTGGGCTACCCAGGCGAGACCGAAGCCCAGTTTCTGGAGCTGTGCCGTTTCGTGGAGGAGGCCCGCTTCACGCATCTCGGCGTTTTCGCCTACCAGGCCGAGGACGGCACGCCGGCCGCGAAGCTCCCCGGGCAAGTCCCCATGGCCGTGCGCGAGGAGCGCCGCGCCGCCCTCATGGAGCTTCAGGCCTCAATCAGCGCGGCCATCCTCGCGCAAACAGTGGGGAGCCGCCTCCCCGTGCTCGTGGACGCGCCCGCGGACGAGTGGCCCGGGCTGCACCGCGGCCGCGTGTGGTTCCAGGCGCCCGAGGTGGACGGCGTGACCTGGGTGAGCGGCCCGGGTGTGACACCCGGCGCCGTGGTGGAAGGCGATATTGTAGAAAGCTCGGACTACGACCTGAGCGCGCTGGCCTGACGCGACACTGATACCTCCAGCGCCATAATCTCAAAAAATGAAAAACTTTCAGTTTTCTGCGTTAATCACAGACATTTGCAGGATACTGGTCCTGCGTGGCACTTATGACGAGCATGCAGCAGAATCACATTGAAATTTCCTTCAAGCTCTTTTCGCGTATGCCATATTTAAAAATTGTCTGAAGGGCGTTCCTGCCTCACCACAATCCCTCTCCAAATCACTCGGCAATCCTTTATATCCGTGTGCCCCTGTTGGGTGGGGAATATAGATGACAGTCACGGTTTTTTCACCACTGAGAAAACGGCTGTATTCATATTGCAGTCGCGTCTTCCTCGTAGGCTCCAACTCTCTAATTTTCTTTCGCTGATGACCGTCGGGGCCGGTCAACTTCTTTAGTCGCTTTTTAAGAAACTTCACCATTCGGTTATAGGCATCTCTACCCATAATAATAATGATTTCTGGCAACCAGACATCGAATATCGCGGGCCATTGCTTTTCCTCGGCAAATTCCCACATGCGAGGAGTAATTTGCTCCTCCGTTTTCGTGCGGTAGGGCACGCAACTGGCTATGGGACAATGGTGATCCGCAAACTCTTCAGCGATTTTCAGCCGCTCGGCCGCGTTGGCACCCCTCTTCTCCCCGTTCAGTAACGCCAGTTCATAAAAAAGTGCACGCACATAAGGGGAAATCCTGTAGTCATGCGCAAAAAAATCACATCGCTCATCCAATGCCCAGGGAACCAGCATATAAATGGGCTTTTCCGGCTTGGGTCTCCCTTGGGCCAGAGCGTCCACAGAGCTCGGATTGAGCGTCAGGATAAGGAAGCGCGCATCCGGGCGCCAAGCGCTTTCCCGGCTGTAACTGAGGTGGTAGCCCCAGTTATTTTCTACCGTCTTCATCTGTTTCAAAACAGCACAACAAACCTTCTGAAGCTCTGTCATTGCTCAGTCCCCCGAGCCAGCCCGTTTGGCCTTTCGATTTTGTGAGCCACCCCCGCTGCCACTTCGCCGCAGAAGGCTACAAAGCGCCCCGCCATGGCCTCGAGGCCAATGCCCGGGCGCAGGCTCTCGCCGGCCCTGCGCAGGCGCGCCCTCAGGCGTTCGTCGCGCATGACTGCGATCATGGCCCGCGCCAGGGCCTGAGGGTCGCTTTCGCGGATGCGCAGCGCCGCATGCGGGGGCGCGCCGGCAAGGCGCTCACGGTGCAGGGGGCTCAGCGCACAGATGAGCGGCACGCCGAGCGCTGTGCCGGCCCACAGGGTCTGCGGCACTTCCTCGGGCGAGGTGCCGGGCGCGAGCCACGCCGAGCACTGGGCGAGCACTTCCGGCGGCTGCTCGCCGAGGATGGCGAGCCGCCCGGCCACGCCGAGGCTTTCGGCCTCATGCAGTATCTCCGCAAAGCGCGGGCCAGCCCCGAACATGCGCACTTCCCACGGGGGCAGGTCTTCCCGCTGCCAGAGTGCGGCCATGGCCCGCACCACGGCGAGGGCGCCGGAATGCGGCGCAAGGCTCTCGCCCATCCCGAAGACAGGGCGCCCTGTTTCCGGCGCGGGCGGATAGTCCGCCAGCGGGAGGCCCGGCGCGAGCAGGTCGAGCTCAGCGTCCGGCCGGCGCTTTTCGGGAAGGCCCTGCCACAGTTCGTGAAGGCGCGCGCGCACATGCTCCGAGCCGCAGAAGACGCGGCTCGCCGCGCGCAAGGAGCGCCCCCGGGCCGCTTCAGCCGCCGGCGGCCGCACGAAAAAGGCGTGCGCGAGGTGGGCGCTCCCCTTTTTACGCATCCCGAGCACGCGGCGCGAAAGGCCTAGGGCCTCTTCGCCCACGGTCTGGATGATGAGGAAGTCGCACCGGCGCTGCCAGCGCCAGAGGCGCACAAGAGCCGCCATGTCGCCC
>CAMWVJ010000349.1 GCA_947177645.1 uncultured Desulfovibrio sp. | reverse complement strand
AAAGGCGGCGGTGGCGCCCCCTTCGGCCCATCCGCAATCCACACCGGGTAAACCACATTTTTTGGCGGCTAACGTTGCAATTGGTGGGCCTGGGGCTGCACTGGATCATGGACCCGGTGAAGAATTGCAGCTTCACGGGCAACCACCTGGGCATCCAGCCGCATTCGTATGTGGAGATCGTGGAGATGCTCGCCGACGACTGCGAGACCGTCACCGGCATCCGCCCGAAGACGCCCTTCAACAAGAAGAACGCCGAGATCCTGTTCATCACGCCCTCGGGCGATGTGTTCGCGGAGCCGGGCATCTACACCTTCATGGGCTATCTGCTCCTCTTCCACGAGCTCGACCTCGACTACACCTTCTCCACCTACGCCTCGGAAGGCGGCAACTTCGGCTCCTTCGTGTCCTTCAACATGGCGAAGAAGCTCAACGCCAAGATGTACGCCGAGGCCGAGCGCCTCAACGTCAAGTGGCTGCTGGGCGGCGAGTGCGGCCACATGTGGCGCGTCATCAACCAGTACATGGACACCTACAACGGCCCGGCGCCGGCGAACATGGAAGTGCCGGTCTCGCCCATCACGGGCACGGTGTTTGATGTGGCCAAATCCACCAAGATGATCCACATCGCCGAGTTCACGGCCGACCTCATCCGCCACAACAAGCTCAAGCTCGACCCGCGCAGGAACGCCAACCTCGTGACCACCTGGCACGACTCCTGTAACCCGGCGCGCGGCATGGGCCTGCTCGACGAGCCCCGCTATGTGCTGAAGCACGTCTGCGACAACTTCGTGGAAATGCCCGAAAACACCATCCGCGAGCAGACCTTCTGCTGCGGCGCTGGCTCGGGCCTGAACACCGAAGAGATCATGGAACTGCGCATGCGCTCCGGCATGCCGCGCGGCAACGCCCTGCGCTATGTGCAGCAGAAGTACGGCGTCAACCACATGGCCTGCGTCTGCGCCATCGACCGCGCCACCCTGCCGCCGCTCGCCGACTACTGGGCCCCGGGCTGCACCATCAGCGGCCTGCACGAGCTTGTGGGCAATGCCCTTGTCATGAAGGGCGAAGCCAAGCGCACCATGAACCTGCGCCAGGAAGACCTGCCAGAGGAGGCCCTGGACGAGGAAGCTCCGGCGGACGGCAACGCCGAAAGCCAGGGGGAGGGCCGATAAATGTATAACGCCAAAGCTGTCATCATTGGCATCGTCATCTTTGTGGCGGTCTTCAGCTCGCCCTTCTGGACGAGCTGGATCGGCCAGGACTACACCAAGACCGGCGTTGTCCTGCCCGCGGGCGAAAAGCAATGTATCGAAGACACGGAATTCATGCGCGCCCAGCACATGCGCCTGCTCGACGAATGGCGCGACCAGGCCCTGCGCGAGGAAAACCGCGTCTATGAGTCCGCGCTCAACGGCAAGAAATGGGTCATCAGCCTTCAGAACACCTGTCTGAAGTGCCATTCCAACTACGCGGAATTCTGCGAAAAGTGCCATGTGGCCAACAGCGTCTATCCCTACTGCTGGACTTGCCACATCATTCCCACGGAGGGCAAGCGATGAAGACGAGCAGAAGAAAGTTCCTCAAGGTGGCGGGGCTTTCGGCCTTTGCCCTTGCCGGCGGGGTGACGGCGCTTGCGGGCGAGGCGAAAGCCCAGGTGGCCCCGGGCAAATATGTCAAGCGCGAGGGCATGCTCCACGCGAAACGCTGGGCTATGGTCATCGACACGCGCCGCTTCAGGAGCGAGGCCGATTTTGCGCCGCTCATCGCGGCCTGCAACAAGGCGCACAATATCCCCGACATCCCGGGGGACCGCAATGTCAAGTGGCTCTGGACGGACAGCTTTGACCATGTGTTCCCGGACGACATGAACAATTACCTGAACACGGCGGTCCGCTCCAAGCCCTACCTGCTTTTGTGCAACCACTGCACCAATCCGCCCTGTGTGCGCGTGTGCCCCACGCAGGCCACCTACAAGATGGAAGACGGCATCGTCGCTATGGACTACCACCGCTGCATCGGCTGCCGTTTCTGCATGGCCGGCTGCCCCTACGGCGCGCGCTCCTTCAACTTCATCGACCCGCGCAAATACCTGCCCGACCCGGTGCCCAACCCGGCCTTCCCCACGCGCATGATCGGCGTGGTGGAAAAGTGCAACTTCTGCGTGGAGCGGCTCAATGAAGGTAAGCTCCCGGCCTGTGTGGAAGCCTCGGACGGGCGCCTGCTCTTCGGCGACCTGGAAGACCCGGCTTCGCCGGTGCGCAAGGCCCTTGCCGCCAATTACAGCATCCGCCGCAAGCCGAGCCTCGGCACCCAGCCCGGCGTCTACTACCTCGTGTAAGGAGAAAGGCCATGCTTGAAAAACTCCTCACCGGCCCAAGGTGCTACTATGTGTGGCTGCTCTTCCTCTGCTGCATCATCGCGCTCTGCGGGCTCGTCTACCTTGACCAGCTCTTCAACGGCCTCGGCATCACGGGCATGAGCCGCGATGTGTCGTGGGGCCTCTACAT
>CAMWVJ010000348.1 GCA_947177645.1 uncultured Desulfovibrio sp. | reverse complement strand
ATTCGTAAAGAAACTCGGCGGACAATAGCTATTAAAAGGCCACCCTACATGGTCAGCTCTAACAGGCTACCGAGCATCAATGTTGACAGCGCGTCCATTCACTGCGTCATCCGCACCAATTGCGGCTGCGGCCCACCGCCCTGTGCCAGCCGGACAGGAGCCGTTCCCGCTCCCCGGATTCCATGGCGGGGGCAAACGTCCTGTCGCAGTTCCACAAACCGCGGATCTCGTCGGTGTCCTTCCACAGCCCCACGGCCAGTCCGGCCAGATAGGCCGCGCCCAGATCGGTGGTCTCCCGGATGGCGGGGCGGCGCACCTCCCGACCGATGATATCGGCCTGGAACTGCATCAGGAAACCGTCCCGGCTGGCCCCGCCGTCCGCCTTCAGGGCGGTGAGGGGCATCCCGGTGTCCGCCTCCATGGCCCGCACCAGGTCGGCCACCTGATAAGCGATGGACTCCTGGGCCGCCCGGATGATGTGCTCCCGCTTGGTACCCCGGGTCAGCCCCACGATAGCCCCCCGGGCGTACATATCCCAGTAGGGCGCGCCCAACCCGGTGAAGGCGGGTACCAGGTATACCCCGCCGTTGCTGTCCACCTTCTGGGCGTAGTACTCCGCGTCGCAGCTCTCGGTGAAGAACCGCAGCTCGTCCCGCAGCCACTGGATCACCGCGCCGCCCACGAATACGGAACCTTCCAAAGCATATTGCACCTTGCCGCCCAAACCGATGGCGATGGTAGAAATCAGGCCGTTTTTGCTCTCGCAGGGGGTTTCTCCGGTGTTCATCAGCAGGAAGCAGCCGGTACCGTAGGTGTTTTTCGCGTCGCCGGGGGCGAAACAGCCCTGGCCGAACAGCGCCGCCTGCTGGTCTCCGGCAATGCCCGCGATGGGGATCTTCACCCCCTGGATCTCGGTATAGCCATAGACCTCGCTGGAGGAGCGCACCTCCGGCAGCATGGCCCGGGGAATGTCCAGGGCGTTCAGCAGCGTGTCGTCCCAGTCCAGCTTATGGATGTCGTACAGCATGGTGCGGGAGGCGTTGGTCACGTCGGTGACGTGGGCCGCGCCGCCGGTGAGCTTCCACACCAGCCAGGAATCCACCGTGCCGAACAAAATTTCGCCCCGCTCCGCCTTCTCCCTGGCCCCTTCCACATGATCCAAAATCCACTTGATCTTGGTGGCGGAAAAGTAGGCGTCAGGAATCAGCCCGGTGGTGGTTTTGATGTGCTCCTCCAGCCCCCGCTCAATCAGCCCGTCCACGATATCCGCCGTCCGGCGGCACTGCCAGACGATGGCGTTGTAGATGGGCCGTCCGGTGGCCTTGTCCCATAGGATGGTGGTTTCCCGCTGGTTGGTGATGCCGATTGCGGCGATCTCCGCCGCTTCCACTCCGGTCTGGGCCACCACCTCCATCATAGTGGCGTACTGGGAGGACCAGATTTCCATGGCATCGTGCTCCACCCAGCCCTCGTGGGGGTAGATCTGGGTAAACTCCTTTTGGCTGACGCCGAGGATGTTCTGTTCCCGGTCGAACAGGATGACGCGGGAGCTGGTGGTACCCTGGTCCAGGGCGAGAATGTACTTGCTCATGCGCGGTCCCCTCCATCATGGTATTTTTTCCCCTATACCACACATACGCCCCAAAGGACAACCATCTTTTGTCTTGTCCCGCAAAAAAGGCCCCCTGCATTCGCAGGGGGCCTTTCCGTGTGACCTGTATGTGATTTAATACCGCCCGAAGTCGCCGGAGCGGCCGTCGGACACGTCGGAGCCGAACTCGTAGTCCTTGCCGGGGAGGATGGCGTTGAGCACGATGCCCGCGATGGCGGCGATGGCCAGGGAGGTCAGGGTGATGGACGCGCCGCCCACGTTGAAGGTCAGCCCGCCGCCAAAGCCCAGGCCGCACACCAGGATGACGGCGGCGATGATGAGGTTGCGGGAGTTGGTGAAGTCCACCCGGTTCTCCACCACGTTGCGCACGCCGATGGCGGAGATCATGCCGTACAGGATGAAGGACACGCCGCCCACGATGGCGGCAGGCATGGAGTTGACCACGGCGGCAAACATGGGGCTGAAGGACAGGACCAGGGCGTAGATGGCCGCCAGACGGATGACCCGGGGATCGTAGACCTTGGACAGCACCAGCACGCCGGTGTTCTCGCCGTAGGTGGTGTTGGCGGGGCCTCCGAAAATGGCGGACAGGGAGGTGGCGATGCCATCGCCGATGAGGGTGCGGTGCAGGCCGGGGTCGGAGATGAAGTTCTCGCCCACGGTGGCGGAGATGGCGGACATATCGCCGATGTGCTCCATCATGGCGGCGATGGCGATGGGGGCCATGACCAGGATGGAGGTCAGGTCGAACTTGGCGATGGAGCCGCCGAAGTCCGTGACGAAGGGCTGGAGGCCCACGATCTTGGAGGCGGCCACGGAGCCGAAGTCGATCAGCGGCACGGCCGCGCCCTCGGCGTCCAGGATGGTGGCGCCGCAGGCGTTGGCGATGACGGCCACGATG
>CAMWVJ010000347.1 GCA_947177645.1 uncultured Desulfovibrio sp. | reverse complement strand
GGCCTTCACCGCGGAGGACAAGGCCGCGCTCGCCCGGGACGTGCGCGCCTGGAACAAGGCCTTCGCCGAGCGCTCGGCCGACATCGCCGATTTTTATGACCGCAAGGAATACAACCGGCTGCCGCATGCGCTGGGCGTGCCGCGCGGGCCATCCTATGACAGCACCATGCGCGCCCTCCAGCGGGAGTTCCGCCAGCCGTGGATGCGTGTGGTGGAGCGCGAGCCTGTGCTCGAATACCACTACCCGGTGGCCGTGAGCCGCTGCGAGCAGATGGTCGTGGGGCCCGAGGGCGCGGTGCAGGGCCTGCGGACGCTCTGGTGGCGCAAGGACGCGGACGGCGAGTTCCGCATCGTGGGCTCGGAGTTCAAGCCCGGCGAATACGGGCTCGCTGCCGATTATCTGGAGCTCGTGAGCGGCGAGGTGAGCCGGGCCGTCGAAGCCTGGAGCAAGGCCTGGGAAGGCGCCCGCGTGTACGATTAAATGACTTTTTACACGCCGGACGCCGTTCAGGGAGGCCGCGCGGGCAGCCGCACCATCCGCAGTCAGAAGGAAGGCCTGTGGAGCCGCGTCAAGCCGACCATGGTCAACCTTTCCGGCCTGCGTCTCGCCATGGACAGGCGCGGCATCCGCGCGGACATGACCCAGGCCTATGCGGACAGCGCCGGCCGCAGCGACCGCGGCGTGAAGACGCTGCTTCTGCGTTATGACGGCCAGGGCTGGCGCATCCAGCGCGAGGACTGGGCTCCCGAGGCTCCGGCGAGGTAGGCCGTGCGCTACCGCGAACAGCTCGGCATCATCCTCATGCGCGACAATGGGCCGCGCCGCAGCTTCCGCTTGAGGCGGAGCCACTTTTTCGCGCTCGTCATTTTTTTCGGCTGCATGCCCGTGGTCTGCGCCGTGCTCGCCTGGCAGTGCTGGCAGCTCTGGCAGGAAAACGCCAGCCTGCGCGCCAACATGCAGCGCTTCGAGATGGACTGCCAGACGGCCCAGGCCACGGCCGAGCGCTTGCAGAATTTTGAGGAACTCTTGCGCGAGGAGGGCGTGCAGGGCCGGGAGCTCCTGCTCCGGCGCCTTGCGCGCACGGGCGGGGACGCTCAGGCGCAGGAAGGGGCGGCGGGCGCCGAATCCTCGCAGGCTGCGGCCGCGTCATCGCCGCTGGGCGAAGGCCCGGGCCACGAGGACTTCCCCGAAGTGGACACGGGCCGCGTGAAAGTGGCCAATGTGCAGGCGCGGGCGCTTCGGGGCAACGGCCTGCGCATCGGCCTCGACCTGCGCAACACGGAGACCCAGAAGCTCCTCGCCGGCACGGTTTCCGCCACGCTCGTCACGGCCTCCGGGCAGAAGTGCCCGCTCGCCTTCGACCCCGAAGATGTGGGCAATTTCCGCATCAGCCGCTTCAAGCGCGCGGTCATGGTGGCCCGCGTGCCCGACCAGTACAGCCTCGTCAACGCCCAGGTCATCCTCGAGGTGACGGAGCAGGACTCGGGCCTCATCTACCGCAACATCTTCGCCGTGGAGCGCTAGGCGCTCCGTCCCCGGCGCTCAGCGCGCGGGCTCGATGACCTCCACGCCGTCCATGTAGGGCACGAGCACCTTGGGCAGCACGACGCTGCCGTCCTTTTGCTGGCCGTTTTCGAGAATGGCCGCCATGGTGCGCCCGGTGGGCAGGCCGGAGCCGTTGAGCGTGTGCACCCAGGCCGCCTTGCCGCCCTTGGGCTTGAAGCGGATATTGGCGCGGCGCGCCTGAAAATCCGTGCAGTTGGAGCAGGAGGAGATCTCGCGGTAGGTGTTCTGCGAGGGCAGCCAGACCTCCACGTCATAGGTCTTGGCGGCGCTGAAGCCGAGGTCGCCCGTGCAGAGGGTGATGACGCGGTAGGGCAGCTCCAGCAGTTCCAGCAGGTGCCGCGCGTGGCCGGTCATGAGTTCGAGCTGGTTCATGCTGTCGTCCGGGTGGGCGAAGCGCACCATCTCCACCTTCGTGAACTGGTGCATGCGGATGATGCCGCGCGTGTCCTTGCCGGCGCTCCCCGCCTCGGAGCGGAAGCAGGGCGTGGCCGCGCAGTAGGCGAGCGGCAGCTCGGCCTCGTCCAGCGTCTCGCCGGCGTGGAGGTTGGTGAGCGGCACTTCGGCGGTGGGGATGAGATAATAGTCCCAGTCGCGCACCTTGAAGAGGTCTTCCTCGAACTTGGGGAGCTGCCCGGTGCCGGTCATGGACGTGCGGTTGACCATGTAGGGCGGCGAGATCTCGATATAGCCCTCGTGCTTCGTGTGCTGGTCAAGGAAGAAGTTGACCAGCGCCCGCTCGAGGCGCGCGGCCCAGCCGCGTTCCACCACGAAGCGGCTCCCGGTGAGCTTCGCCGCGCGGGCGAAGTCGAGGCCGCCGAGGCGCGTGCCGAGCTCGCCATGCTCCTCGGGAGGGAAGTCGAAGCTGCGCGGCGTGCCCCAGCGCGCGACCTCCACATTCTCCTTGTCATCCGCGCCCTGCGGCACGGAGGCGTCCGGCAAATTGGGCACGGAG
>CAMWVJ010000346.1 GCA_947177645.1 uncultured Desulfovibrio sp. | reverse complement strand
TCATTAGGCAGACGTCAGAATGAAAGAGCGCAACGCGTCGCCAAAGGCCTCGCGCGTGAGCCCGGCGCCGCCGGGAAGCCCGTCATAGATAAAGACGGCCGCGTGGCCCAGTTGCGGATGCAGCGGGATGGAGATACCGCCGAAATCGTTGCGGTCGGCCATGACGAGCAGCGGCAGAAGCCCGATGGCCGCATGCTCCAGCGCGTGGATGGAGCCCATGAAGTGCAGGAAGCGCGCCTCCAGCGAGGTGCGCACGGGCTCGGGGATGACATACCAGAAGCCTTCGGTCTCGAAGACCTGCGGCGGCACGTCCAGCGGCACCACGGTGAGCAGGCGGTTGCCATTGGCCGCGCGCTTCTCGTAGCCGGTGATGCGCTCGGTGATCCTGAGGCGCCCGCGGCAGACGAGGCAGCGCCCGAAGGCGCGGCGCCCGGTCTCCTCCAGGATGTCCGTGCTCTTCTGGCCGCGCGAGCGCGTGAACCACGATGGCCGTGCCGGCTCCACGAGGATGCGGCCCCGGCCCGCGTCCAGCTCCTTCACCACATAGCTGCGGCCCCGATGCAGGTAGACGGCGCCGGGATGCGTCTCGCGCCAGGCGCGGAAGCCGTCCACCGTGCCGATGACCGCGCCCCCGGTATCCTCGATGACCATGCTCTGCCCGGCGCCGCGCAGGTCCACATGGCGCTGCGGCCTCTTGCGCGCGGCGAGCCACTGCCCCCCGTCCGCGGACTGGAGCAGCAGCCCCGCATCGCGCAAGGCCGCAAGGGCGCGCAGGCCGCCGGGCTGGTTGAGCCACGGGTCAGCAGCGGTGAGGGGGATCTCGGCGGCGGCGCACTCGAGGTGCCGCGCCACGATGACCTCGTTGTCGGGGTTGACCACGGCGCGCTCGGGCGGCCGGTTGAAAAAATCCTCGGGATTGCGCACGAAGTACTGGTCAAGGGCGTCCTCCCCGGCCACGAGGATGACCGCCGATTCCTGCTGCGCCCGGCCCACGCGGCCGCCGCGCTGCAAGGTCTGCATGACCGTGCCCGGATAGCCCACGAGGATGCAGACATCGAGGCCGCCGATGTCGATGCCCAGTTCCAGCGCGCTCGTGCTGACCACGGCCAGCAGCTCGCCCGAGGCCATGCGCGCCTCGATGTCCCGGCGCTCCTCGGGCAGGAAGCCCGCACGGTAGGAGGAGATGCGATCCTTGTACGCCCCGGCCTGCGAGCCGGCCCACAGGCTGACGAGCTCGGTCATGCGCCGCGAGCGGCAATAGACGATGGTGCGCAGGTTGCGGGCGAGCGCCGCCTTGAGCAGGTCAATGGCCGCGGTGGACGGGCTTTGCTCCGGGTCGAGAAAGACAAAGTGCCTGGGCCCGCGCGGCGCGCCGGACTGGGTGATGACCACCGGGGCCTCGACCGGCGTCCCCGCGTCGCCCGGGGCGCCCGCGTCCCTTTCCGGGCTCGCGCCCCCCATGAGCCCGGCCGCGAGCTCGCCCGGGTTGCCCACCGTGGCCGTGCAGAACACATAGGTCGGCCTCGCCCCGTAGCGCGCGGCCACGCGGTTGAGCCGCCGGAACACCTGCGCCATGTGGCTCCCGAAGACGCCCCGGTAGGTGTGGGCCTCGTCCACCACCACATGCGTGAGGCCGGCGAAGAAGACGGCCCATTGCTCGTGATGCGGCAGCATGGCGAGGTGCAGCATTTCGGGGTTGCTGATGAGCACCGTGGGCGGGTCGCGGCGGATCTTGCGGCGGAAGTGGTCGCTGGTGTCGCCGTCATAGAGCGCCGCCGTGGGGCGCGCGTCTTCCGGCCACGCGGCGGCAAGGCCGTTGAGCGCGGCGAGCTGGTCCTGCGCCAGCGCCTTGAGCGGAAAGAGGTAGAGCGCCCGCGCGTCCGGGTCGAGCAGGTGACGCTCCAGCACGGGCAGATTATAGATGAGGCTCTTGCCGCTGGCCGTGGGCGTGGCCACCACCACGGAATGTCCGGCGCGGATGTGGTCGGTGGCGAGGGCCTGGTGCGCGTAGAGCCGGATGCCGCGCTCCCCGAGCAGGCGGGCGACCGCCGCGGGCCACGGGCGGCGGTTCTCCGCGTAGTCCGCGTCGCAGGCGGCTTCGACGCGGTGATAGGTCACCTGCCTGCCGAGCCGGGGCGAGGCGAGCAGGGCCGCGATATATTCACCCACCCGGCCCTGTGACGGCGGCGCGCCCCCCTCCTCAGGCATGGGCGCCTTCCTTGGGCCCCAAATGCCGGATGACGCGCGCCGGCGCGCCCGCGGCCAGGGTGCGGGGCGGGATGTCCCGCGTGACCACGCTGCCCGCGCCCACGATGGCCCCCTCGCCGATTGTCACGCCCTTGAGGACGATGCACTGCATGCCGAGCCACGCATGGTCGCCGATGGTCACGGGCGCGTCGCGCTCCAGGCCGGGCTCGGTGGCGCGCGCCTCCGGGGGCCACGGCGCGTGGAAATCCGAATCCACGATGACGCAATTGGGCGCCACGAGCACCCCGCGGCCCACGCGCACGGCCGTGGAA
>CAMWVJ010000345.1 GCA_947177645.1 uncultured Desulfovibrio sp. | reverse complement strand
GGCGGGCAGTGCCACAAGGGGCTCGACATCAGCAACCGCATGGGCACCCCCATCGTGGCGCCGGCCGAGGGCACGGTCATCATGGCCGGGCGCGACGGCGCCTACGGCAACAGCGTGGAGATCGACCACGGCGGCGGCATCGTCACCAAGTACGCCCACCTGCAAAGGGCCACGGTCAAGCCCGGGCAATGGGTGCGCCGCGGCGAGGTGCTCGGGCATATCGGCATGACAGGGCGCACCACCGGGCCCCACCTGCACTATGAGGTGCGGCTCAACGGCGTGCCCGTCAATCCCATGCGCTATATCCTCGAATAAGGCCCCGGGGCAAAATCCCGGCCTCACCTCCTTGCGCGCAAGGCCGCTCGCGCCTATAGTGGCGGGGCGTCCCGGTGCGCCGCGGGGGCACAGGCGCCGGGCAAGAGCCAGCCATGAGGAGGTTGACCATGGCAAAGATCGGAGACCTTTCGCTCATCATCAAGCTGATTGCGGGCCTTGTCATCGGCGCCCTGCTCGGCTTTGTGGTCAACGAGCCCATCATGGACGTGGTGGTCTCGGTGCGCCACATCCTCGGCCAGATCATCTTCTTCCTCGTGCCGCTCGTCATCGTGGGCTTCATCACCCCGGCCATCGTGCGGCTCGGCAGCAACGCGAGCAAGATCCTCGTGGCGGCCGTGGCGCTGGCCTACGCCTCCTCGGTGTGCGCGGCGCTCTTCTCCATGGTTTCGGGCTATCTCGTCATCCCGCACCTCTCCATCGCCACCGAGGCGGAATCGCTGCGCAAGCTGCCTGAAATGGTCTTCCGGCTCGACATCCCGCCGCTCTTCAGCGTCATGAGCGCGCTCATCACCGCGCTCTTCCTGGGCCTCGGCATCGCCTGGACGCGCGCGCAGACGCTGACCTCGCTTTTTGAAGAATTTGAAAAGGTCATCAGCTGGCTCGTGCTGCATGTGCTCATCCCCATCCTGCCCTTCTTCGTGGGCCTTTCCTTCATGGGGCTCGCCTACGAGGGCTCGCTCTCGCGGCATCTGCCCATCTTCGTGACCATGGTGGTGCTCGTCATCATCGGCCAGTTCATCTGGCTGGGCGTGCTCTACGGCATCGGCGGCATCGTCTCCGGCCGCAACCCGGCCCAGGTGTTCCGCTACTACGCGCCGGCCTACCTCACGGCCGTGGGCACCATGTCCAGCGCCGCCACCCTGCCCGTGGCGCTCGAATGCGCCCACCGCTCGCCCGTGCTGAGCCGCACCATGGTGGAATTCATGGTGCCCTTGGGCGCCACGGTGCACCTCTGCGGCTCGGTGCTCACCGAGACCTTCTTCGTGATGACCATCAGCCTTATCCTCTACGGCACCCTGCCGTCCCTGGGCACCATGGTGCTCTTCTGCATCCTGCTCGGCATCTTCGCCGTGGGCGCGCCCGGCGTGCCCGGCGGCACGGTGGTGGCCTCGCTCGGCATCGTCACCGGCATCCTCGGCTTCGACCAGACGGGTGTCGCCCTGCTCATCGCCATCTTTGCCCTGCAGGACAGCTTCGGCACGGCCTGCAACGTCACGGGCGACGGCGCGCTGACCCTTATCCTTGACGGAACCTTCAACCGCCACGGGCAACTCGGGCCGCTGCAACACAGCGGCGGGGCGGACGCATGAGCGATCACGCGGCCTTTCTCGACCTGCTCCACCGCGAGGTGGTGCCCGCGCTCGGCTGCACCGAGCCCATCGCCGTGGCCCTGACGGCGGCGCGCGCCGCCGAGGCCCTGGGCGCGACGCCCGAGCGGCTTGACGTGGCCGTGAGCGCCAACCTGCTCAAGAACGGCATGGGCGTCATGGTGCCGGGCACCGGAGAAATGGGCCTCGGTATCGCGGCCGCGGCGGGCGCCCTCGGCGGCAAGAGCGAGTTCGGCCTGGAATGTCTGCGCGACCTCTCCCCGGAGCAGGCCAAGCGGGCCAAGGCCCTGTTGGCGGACGGCAAGGTGGAGCTGCACCTGCCGGCCGACAACGAACTCTTGCTCTACTGCAAGGTGGTGGCGCACGGCGACGGCCACACCGGCACGGCGGAACTCAGGGATTCGCACGCCAATATCACCAATGTCTGGCGCGATGACGAGCTCGTCTTCTCCGCAGGCAGGGCCGAGGCGGCCGAAGGCGCGGCGGCCGAGGAAGAATGGCCGCTGAGCCTCGCGGCCATTTATGACTTCGCCACCACCACGCCGCTGGAAAACATCGCCTTCATTCTCGAGGCCGCGCACATGAACCGCACCGTGGCGGAGGAGGGGCTTTCACGCCAGTACGGCCTCGCCGTGGGCAAGAACATGGACGCGCAGGTGCGCCGTCACATCTTGGCCGACGACATGCCCACCTTTGCCGTGAAGCTCACCGCGGCCGCGGCGGACGCGCGCATGGCCGGCGTCATGATGCCGGTCATGAGCAATTCCGGCAGCGGCAACCAGGGCATCACCTGCACCATGCCCGTAGTGGCCTGCGCCATCCGGCTGGAAAAGAGCGACGAGGACCTGGCCCGCGCGCTCATCATGAGCC
>CAMWVJ010000344.1 GCA_947177645.1 uncultured Desulfovibrio sp. | reverse complement strand
CCCTCTTCCTATCTCGTGGCGGGCGTGCTGCCGCTGAGCTTTCTTTTGCTCTTCGGCTACGGCATCACCCTTGACGCCGGCATCCTCAAGCTCGCCGTGCTCGACGAAAGCGGCGGCAGCCACGCGCTGTCGCTGGCCGCGGATTTCGCCCATTCACCGTGGTTTGCGACCGTGCATGTGGCGAGCATGGGGGACGCGGCGCAAAAGATGCGCGACTCCGAGGTGCAGGGCGTGCTCGTCATCCGCGGCGACTTCGACCAGCAGCTCGCGGCCGGGCGCACGGGGGCGCTCCAGGTCATCGTGGACGGGGCCGAGCCCAACACCGCGCAATATATCCGCAATTACAGCCAGGGGCTGATCAGCGACTGGCAGATGACGGCCCTGCCCGGCGGCAAGGCGCAGCCGGCGCCGGTGACGCTCGAGGCGCGCTACTGGTACAATCCCACGGCCAAGAGCGAGCGCTTTCTCGTGCCCGGGGCCATCACGGTCATCATGACCCTCATCGGCACCCTGCTCACGTCGCTGGTGTTCGCGCGCGAGTGGGAGCGGGGCACCATGGAGGCGCTCATCGCCACGCCGGTGAGCCGGCTCCAGCTCTTGCTCGGGAAGCTCGTCCCGTATTTCTGCATGGGCATGTTCAGCATGGGGCTGTGCGCCGTGGCGGCGGTGACGCTCTTCGAGGTGCCCTTTCGCGGCTCGCTCGGGGCGCTGCTCTTGCTCTCCACGGTGTTCATGCTGAGCGCGCTCGGGCAGGGCCTGCTCATCTCCGTGTGCCTGCGCGGGCAGCTCGTGGCGGCCGAGGCCGGGCTTTTCTCCGGCTTTTTGCCCGCGCTCATGCTCTCGGGCTTCGTGTTCGACATCAACAGCATGCCCGAAGTGCTCCAGATGCTCACGCGGCTCTTGCCGGCGCGCTATTTCAACACCTGCCTTCGCACCATCTTCCTCACCGGCGATGTGTGGAGCATCTTTGCCCCGAGCCTGCTCTTCATGGGGCTGCTCGCGGCCATCCTGCTCGGGCTTGTGTACAAAAACCTCACCAAGCGGCTGGACACGCGCGCATGAACCTGCGGCTCCCCGCGCCGCTTCGGCGCATGCTCACCATCGTGCGCAAGGAACTTCTGGTGCTTTTGAGCAACCGCACCTCGCGCTTCCTCATCGTGGTGCCGCCGCTCTTGCAGATCGTGGTCTTCGGCTGGGCGGCCACCATGGAAGTGCGCAATGTGGACGTGGCAGTGCTCTCCCGCGACAGCGGCCACTGGAGCCGTGAGATATTGCACCGCATCGAGGGATCGCCCACCTTCCGCAGCGTCTGTCACCTCGAGGGGGAGGAGCAGGTTCGCCCGGTGCTGGACGGCCAGAAGGTGCTCTTCGTGCTCGTGTTCGACGAGGAATTTTCGCGCAATGTGGAGCGCGGGCGCCCGGCGGAAGTGCAGGTCATCCTTGACGGGCGGCGCTCCAACGCGGCGCAGATCGCGGCCTCCTACCTCTCGCAGATAGTGGAGGGCGTGGCGCGGGGGACGCCCATGGCCCGGGCGGCGGAAGCGCAGGCGGAGGACGCGGCCCCGGCCGTGCCCAGGCTCGATGTGCGCACGCGCTGCTGGTTCAACCCGAACCTGGAATTTCAGTGGTTCTTTTTGCCCAACCTCATCGGCATGCTGAGCCTCATGCTCGGGCTGGTCGTCACCGGGCTTTCCGTGGCGCGCGAGCGCGAGGTGGGCACCTTTGACCAGTTGCTCGTCTCGCCGGCCACGCCCACGGAGATCGCGCTCGCCAAGCTCGTGCCCGGCTGCCTCATCGGGCTCGCGCACGGCACGCTCTTCCTGCTCATCACCGTGTTCGGCTTCGGCGTGCCCTTCAACGGCTCGGTGGCCCTGCTCTATGTGGCCATGCTTGTCTTTTCCATCGCCGCGGGCGGGGTGGGGCTCATGGTGTCGTCGCTCTCGGCCACGCAACAGCAGGCCTTTCTCGGCGCCTTCACCGTCGGGGTTCCCTGCATCCTCATTTCCGGCGCGGTCACGCCGGTCATGAACATGCCGGTCTTCTTGCAGCGCGCGAGCGAGATCAACCCGCTCAGGCACTTCACCACGCTCTGCCAGGGCGTCTTTCTGAAAGACATCACCCTCGGCGCGGCGCTCGTCAATCTGGGCAAGATCGGGCTCATCAGCGTGGCGGCCGTGAGCGTGGCCGTGTGGATGTTCCGCCGCAGGGCGTGAGCGGATGCCCCGGGCTTGTGCGCCGGGCGCCGCTCGGGTATGCTCCGGGAGAAAAGGACGGGCGTATCGCCCGGCAAAGACAGGCGCAGGGAGGCCTTATGCTCATACGGAACTGGATGACCCCCGAGGTGATCACCGTCACGCCCGACACGAGCCTGCTCAAGCTCGGCAAACTCATGCGGGACCACGGCGTGCGGCGCCTCCCCGTGCTCGATGGGGGCCGCGTGGTGGGCATCATCTCCGACCGCGACGTGCGCGACGCCTCGCCCGACAAGGCCGCCGAGCTCGACTGCTACGCGCTGCACTCCCTCGTGGCCGCGAACAAGGCCAAGGC
>CAMWVJ010000343.1 GCA_947177645.1 uncultured Desulfovibrio sp. | reverse complement strand
GCCTGGAAGAGATCAAGCTCATGCTGCGCACGCTCTGCGAAGCGCGCATGCCCGGGAAAGCGGGCGACGACGATCCCCGGGACGAGGAACCCGGCACCCCGCAGGATGAAGACCCTTGCGGCGATGACGACCCGGCGAACCCCCAGGACGAAGAGCCGTCCGCGCCTGCCCGTGACCGCCGGCCCAAGCGTCTGGCGGACGCGGACATGGTGCGCCGCGCCAAGGGCATGGGCCTTGCGGGCGCGCGCGCTGGCGACAGTGCGGACGCCCTGCAGCGCGGGGCGCTCGCGCTCGCCATGCGCGACGCGGATAGCGCCCGCCTCGTGCGGGACATCCTGGGCGACAAGCCGCTCTCCCGCGCGAGCGCGCCCGAGCTTGCCGCGGCCTTTGGCGCCGTGGCCGCTGTCACGGCCGCCGGCAACAACCGGCGCACCGCTGACAGCCTGACGCGGCCCGGGGCGAACGCCCCGAAAGTGTGGACGCCCGCGATGATCAACAAGGCCAACGCCGATTTTTACGGCAAGGGAGGCAACAATGGGTAACGCCTATCTTACCCGCATGCCGCAGGGCTTTGCCGGCGATGTGACCCGCAAGGCCGAGGCCACGGTGGAGTCGGGCCTTATGGGCGCGGACGTGGCCTTCGGCGCGCCCGTCAAGCTCGACGGCACGGGCAAACTTTCCCCGCTTTCGGCGGTGGACGATACCGTCTACGGCTTCATGGTGCGCCCCTATCCCACGCAGGACGCGCAGGCCACGGCCGGGAGCATCCAGGACTGCATGCGGCGCGGCTACATGGCCGTCCGGCTTGCGCGCGGCACGGCCGCCAAGGGCGCGGCCGTCCATGTGCGCGTTGCCGCCGCCGAGGGCAAGGCCGTGGGCGACATCGAGGCCACGGCGGTCAAGGACGAGACCGTGGAGGTGCCCGGCTGCATCTTCATGGGGGCCGCGGACGACGGCAGCATCGTCGAGATCGCCTTCAACATCTAGGAGCGTGCAAACATGTTTACCTTGGACAAGCAGAAGATCCGCGACGCCGGCGCCTTCCTGGTGGGGGAACTCGAGCGCCTTGACCCGGAGCTTCACGGCCCCCTGGCGGCCGTGACCTGGGGCCGCGACATTGACCTGCGCGAAGACGTGACCCTGGCCGACGAGGTCTCCAGCTACACCAACACCAGCTTTGCGGCCATGGGCGGCATCTACGCCAATGGCATCAACTGGGTGGGCAAGGATGCCACGGCCATTCCCGGCGTGGCCGTCAGCATCGAAAAGTCCAGCAAGCCCTTGCGCCTGTGGGCGCAGGAGATCGGCTACACGGTCAAAGAACTGGCCGCCGCGCAGCAGGTGGGGCGCCCCATTGACCGCGAAAAGCTGGACGCCATGCACCTCAAGCACCAGATGGACATCGACCAGATGGTCTATGTGGGCGACGCGTCCGTGGGCGCCACGGGCCTGTGCAACAACCCGGCCGTGGCCACGACCACGCTTGCGAAGCTGTGGAGCGCGTCCACGCCGGACGAGATCCTGGAGAGCATCAACAAGGTTCTGGAGACGGCCTGGGAGGCCAGCGCCTATGCCATCCTGCCCGACCGGCTGCTGGTGCCCCCCCAGGCCATGAGCCGCCTGACCAAGCCCATGACCGCGGCCGGCAGCGTCAGCATCTTGCAGTATGTGCGCGAGCAGTGCCTTTGCAACACCATCAACGGCAAGCTGCTGGAAATTGCCCCGGTCAAGCACCTGGCGGGCATCGGTGCGGCCCACAAAGACCGCATGGTGGCCTACACCAAGGCGCGCCAGTATGTGCGCTTCCCGTTGGTGCCGCTCCAGCATACGCCCGTGGAGTATCGCAGCCTGTACCAGATGACCACCTACTACGCGGCCCTGGGCGAGGTGGAGTTCGTGTACCCCGAGACCCTGGCCTACGCGGACGGGGTGTAGGCATGAGCGACGTAGCGGCCTTCCGCGAGGCCTTCCCGCAATTCACGGCGGAGCTGGTGCCGGACGACCGCGTGGCGTTCCACCTGCGGGTGGCGGGCAAGCTCTTGCCCGCCGCCCGTTGGGGTGAACTGCTTGAGGAGGGCGTGGGGCTCTATGCCGCGCACCAGATAACGCTTGAACTTGAGGCGGCCAAGGACGCCTCGGGCACGGGCGGCATCAATGCGGCCGCCGGCCCCGTGACCAGCGAAACAAAGACCGTGGGCGGGCTCTCGCACTCCACCACGCGCACGGGCGCGGCCGCCCAGGGCAATGCCCTCGCAGGCGCCGGCCAATACAATTTGACGAGCTACGGCCAGCAGTTTTGGGCGCTGGTGCAGATAGTGGGGGCCGGGGGCATGGTGGCATGAGGCCCACGCTTTCCGTGAGGCAGACGGCGAACCAGACAGCCGCCATCCGCCGGGCCGTGGCCAATTTGACCGGGCAGGACGTGCTCGTGGGCGTGCCCGCCGAAAAGGCGGGCCAGCGCCAGGGCGGCATCAACAACGCCGAGCTCTCCTATATCCACGAGTTTGGCGCCCCGGCCGCGGGCATCCCCGCCCGCCCGCACCTCATACC
>CAMWVJ010000342.1 GCA_947177645.1 uncultured Desulfovibrio sp. | reverse complement strand
TTTTCTGACGCAGGCAGCACAAAAAAGGCTGTTTTTGACGGATAATTTCGGCATTGCATAAGCTGCACAGCCACACCATTACAGCAAAGCATAACAACGCCCCGCCAAAACGCCATGAAAACAGTCTTCTGCATCGACGACAATCCGCGTTACCTGCTGCTGCTCAAGGCTGCGGTGCGCTCCCTGCGCGCCCTGCATGGCGACGACGCGCCCCTGCTCTGCGTCTATGGCGGCGACGACGCCCATGTGCTCGCCGAGGTCACGGCCGAGCGCATCCCGCTGGCCCGCTACAAGCCGCTCCTGAACAAAGAGACCATGCCGCGCTCCACGCATCCTGTCATCGGCTGCCTGCTCCGGCTGGAGCTCGCCCTGGTGCCGGAGCTGGCCGACGACCCGGCGGTGCTCTACTGCGATTCGGACACCTTCTTCCTGCGGCCGCTGGACGCGCTCTTCGCGGCGCCCGTGCCCGCCTATCTCGGCATGGCGCGCGAGGCCACGGCGCCCTTCTACAACGAGCACGACCAGCTCGGCTATGACTTCCATGACCGCCACTATACCGTGCGCCTGCCCTTTCCCATCTGGACCTTTTCGAGCGCGGTCACGCTGTTCAACCTCGAGCGCCTGCGCCGGCGCGACCTCGTGGGGCATCTTCTGGCCTTCTCCAGGGCCAATGTGGAGGCCGCCGGCAATCTCGACCAGTCCCTGCTCAACTATTTTTTCGGCAAGCGCATCACGAGGCTCGAAGACCGCTGGAACCGGCCGCCTTATCAGGCCGACTGCCTCGACACCGCGCATATCGTGCACTTCCACGGCCCCAAGCCCTGGGAGGTGAAGAGGCCCTGGCCCGGCGACGAGCTGCGCATCAACTGCTTCATGGAAATGCGCCGCCGCTGGTATGAGCTGCTCTCGCAAAAAGAGCGCGCGCTGGCCGACTCCTGGGACTGAATTTACGGCGCAAGACCGGAAATTTTTGCCGCCTTTCTGTGCCGCAAAGTATTTTTTTCTGAAAAAACAATAAGTTATCAGTAGGAAAAAATTTCCTCCCCGCCCTAATCCTTTGCCCCAGGGCGCCGATATGCTCTTTGAGGCGGAAGGACGCAGGGACGCGTCTGCATGGTGCACCGCCTGTGACGTACAGCATTCAGGGAGGAATGTATGTATATCAATCACAATCTGATGGCGAGCAACGTCAACAACAACCTGGCAGCCCATTACAGCAATCTCCAGACCTCGACCCAGCGCCTGTCTTCGGGCCTCAGGGTCAACAGCGCGGCCGACGACGCGGCCGGCCTCGCCATCCGCGAACTCATGCGGGCGGACATCGCATCCCTGCAACAGGGCGTGCGCAACGCCAATGACGCCATTTCCCTCATCCAGACGGCGGACGGCGCCCTCGGCGTCATCGACGAAAAGCTCATCCGCATGAAGGAACTGGCCGAGCAGGCCGCCACCGGCACCTATGACTCCACCCAGCGCCTGATGATCGAGTCCGAATACCAGGCCATGGCCTCGGAAATCACCCGAATCGCCAACGCCACGGACTTCAACAACATCAAGCTCCTGGATGGCAACCTTTCCGGCAAGACGCACAAGGGCTCGGGCGGCGACGACTCCGGTCTCAGCTCCACCGGCAAGCTGAAGGTCCACTTCGGCGCCGGCAACGATTCGGCGGAAGACTATTACTACATCCAGATCGGCGACAGCACGGCATCGGCGCTGGGCGTGGGCAATGCCTCCGACCCGGATGGGGCGGCCTACACCATCTCCACCCAGGAGGCGGCGCAAAAGGCCCTCGCCGGCATCAACAACGCCATCATTTCCAAGGACAAGATCCGGGCCCACCTGGGCGCGCTCCAGAACCGCCTGGAGAACACCATCACCAACCTGACCACCCAGGCCGAGAATCTTCAGGCCGCCGAATCGCGCATCTCCGATGTGGATGTCGCCACGGAAATGACGCAGTTCGTGCGCAACCAGATCCTCACGCAGTCGGCCGTGGCCATGCTCTCACAGGCCAACAGCATGCAGCAGATGGCCATGCAGCTCATCGGCTAGAGATTGGGAGAAGGGGGGCTTCCCTTGCGGGAGCCTCTGGGGGAGAAAGAAAGGCCCGCGGCGAACGCCGGGGGCCTTTCCTTTTAATACCCGCCGCCACAAGCCCCGCGGCAGCCTTTGCCCGGGGCTTTTTTGCGCGCAAAAAGGCCCCGGCGCGGCCCCATGTACCGCGCCGGGGCCAGCGGCCGTCATGCGGCCGTCCCGGAGGAGGCGTGGGAAAGGATGGCAGTCGATCCTCACAGGCTCCTGTGGAAAGCCTGTGAATAGAGGGTAGACATCAATACCCGTGCGTCAATGGCCTGTTGAAAACTTTTCCGGCAGCACGCGCCGGGCGCCCTGGCAGGGCGTCAAAAAACCGATGCCGGCGCCGCCTGCCCGGGCGGCAAGGTGCGCTGCGCGGGGGCGAGAGCGGGCGCGGTCATTTTTGCCGCCTGTTGCCGGCATGGCATATGCACAGAAAGGACTGCCGCGCCCGTGTTTCCCCTGCCGTTACCGG
>CAMWVJ010000341.1 GCA_947177645.1 uncultured Desulfovibrio sp. | reverse complement strand
ATGTTCGGCGATGCCCGGCGCATCGAGAAAGGACTTCAGGGCCTGGCGCACGCTCTGGAGCGTCCATGTCATCTGCTCGTCGGTGGTCGTTTCGGAACTCTTGCCATTTTCCGAGCGCGCCTTGAGCACATGGAAGCGGTTGGCCTCCACACTGCCCACAAAGAGCGCGTGCTCCTCATTGGTGCGGTCATAGACGCGGGTCCTGAAGAGCTTGTAGAGCTTCAGCGCCTCGGCCGGCCGCATGAGCATCTCGGAAATAGTGACGATGTTGGGCTCGAACATGGGGTCGAGGCCGGAGAGCAGCAGGAGCAGGTGGCCGCAGTCCGCCGCCACGTTGACCCCCTTCAGGTGCCAGTCGAGCTGGTCGCTCGCGTTCCTGAAGCTCTGCAGGGTCAGCGTTTCAAAAAAGCTGTACATGGCGTGCCGGTCCATGCCGCTCAGGATGTTGAGCCGCAAGGCGGCGGGGCCGGTGCCGTATTCCACGATGTCCCCCTCGCGGCCGCAGCGGCCGGCCAGCGCGCGCACCTGCGCCCGCATGTTCCCCTTGATGTCGGCCACAAAGCCGCAATGCCAGGCGGCGAGCAGCCGGTAAATCGCCGGCAGCACCACGCTGGCCGTCTTGCCGGAGCCCGTGGTGCCGAGCACCAGCAGATGATGCACGGCATCGTCAAACGTGATGCCGTCGCCGGAATCGAAACGCAGCATGCAGTCTTCGGCCCGCAGGACGCGGGACGCATGCGTGCACGTGTCATTGACGATAAAGCCCATGCTCATGACAGCCTCCTGACTTTGCGTATGCTTGCTCTCACAATATTCGATGCGTTGCTGCTACTGTCCTTCACTCTTCTTGGGCGCCCGCAGGACGACCATGCCCGCAAGCGTCAGCAAAAGCGCCATATCGTCTTGCCTGCGCCTGTGGTCCCGATGACCAGCAGGCGAGCGGCCTTTCCGAAGCTGATGGCTTCGCTCGAAGAGCAGAGCTGCTTACCCTCTTCCGCCCGACCGTCCCGGCCCGCGTTCCTGCTGGCGTTTTTCTTGCCCATGGGAACCTCCCCAAGTCCTGTATGGCTGCTTCAGGCAGCGCATGGGAGATTTATAGGGCGTGATTTCACTAAAAGCAACCGAAAAATTTATTCTTGCCAAAAATTTAATTTTCCCTTATTTTCTCAAACAGATAGCAACGGATGAATGTGAATGGATCTTCCACACTTTCTCTATGACGACGACCTGGCCAACCTGGCCGGCTCCTGGGCGCACCCCTTCCTGCCTGGACGCGATGACCGGGAACTCCCCCTCGGGACATTGTCGTACCTTGTGAGCAGCCTGGATGGAGTAGAGGACTTCAAACGCTTTCCCCCCGCGGAGTACATCTATTATACCCTGATGCACTACAGGCGCTTTGCGCCGGGCTTTTTCCCCGTGCACGACCTCTGCCTTTTCATGGCCAACCTGCTTGCCGCACGGCTGGCCGCGCAGGGCGCGCCCCAGGGACCTGTGACCCTGCTGGACTGGGCTTTGTTGCCCGTGGCTGTTTTGCTGGCGCGGGACATCAACGCCGGCGGCCGGGAATTTCTCCTGCCGCCGGAGGCGCTGGAAGCCCAGGAGGCGGAGCGGCTGGCCCGGAACCTTGAAAAACGCCTGCCTGGGAGCCAGTGGCGGCTTGCGGCATCGGGCCAGGAAATACCGGCGCATGCCTGGGTGCTCGCGGCAGACCCGCTGGCGCACTGCATGGCCGACGGCCGTTTTCTGGAACGCCTGGCCGGCATCGACGGCGGCGCCGTGCTTTCCAGTTGGGATTTTCTGGGTGTGCGCATCCATGCCCACACTCGCTCGCAATGGCTGGGCGCGGGCCTCATGGACGGCATCGTGCAACTTCCGCGGCCGCGGCGGCAGTCAGCCACCGCGTATCCGGCCATCATCGCGCTGCGCCCCCCCGCACCGGGCGCGCCGCTGCGTCTGGCACAGGTCTCCACCATCCAGCCCGGGCCCGGCAGCCTCGATCAGAAAGCAACGCTCTCGCTTCTGGAAGAGGTACCGCAACCCCGCGCCAGTATGGTACTCGACCCCGCCGAACCCGCGCGCGACGGCCTTTTCACGCTCTCGCCGGCCACCTGGCTCACGCCGCCCCTGGCAGCGCCCAAGGGGCGCACCCTGCGCGCCTTTGCCCAGGTGCTTCGCTGTCAATTGCCGCGGGAGCGCCTGGAAGAGGCGCCGTACTGGTATGAAGAGACGGTGGAGGACGGGGAGTTTGTCAGCATCTGGCATGACGGCTTCGGCGAAGCGCCGGACGGCCAATATGTTGCCCGGGAGGTCTCGGTCAGTGAATTCGACCCCATGACCGGCTTCGTGGATGAAGACCGCGGCAACGTCGTCAAGGTGCCCCTGAACCCGCTGGGCAAGCAGGGGAAGTACCTGCTGCGGCCGAATGACATCGTGTTCGCCTTTCGGGGCACGGCCCTCTCGGTGGGCAAGGTGGGCTTTGTGGAGGAGGTGGGCTCCCCGACCATCACCGGGCAGTCCCTGTGCATCATCCGCGCTTTGCCGGATATGGAC
>CAMWVJ010000340.1 GCA_947177645.1 uncultured Desulfovibrio sp. | reverse complement strand
GACATGGCCCAATGGATGACGCGCACCGCATGAACGGGCGCCCGCGCTCCCCGCGTGGGTACCCCCTGACCGCCGCATGAACGGACCGCTCTCCCCTGCCCTCACCCCGGCGATGCTGCCCGGCACGCCGCTTTTTGCCGCCCTCTTGCGGCTGGGGAGAAAACTGCTCTGGATGCTCCTCGTGCTCTGGGGCATCACGCTCATTTCCTTTTGGGTCATCCACCTCGCGCCTGGCTCGCCCACGGATATGGAGACCACGCTCAACCCGCTGGCCGGCGCGGCCGCGCGCCAGCAGCTCGAGGCGCTCTACGGCCTCGACAAGCCCCTGCACGTCCAGTATTTCGACTGGCTCGGCCGGCTTTTGCACGGCGATTTCGGCAATTCCATGTCCGCGGACGCGCGGCCCGTGCTCGACAAGATTTTCGAGCGCCTGCCGCTGACCGTCTCCATGAACGCCATTTCGCTGGTGCTCACCCTGCTCATCGCCATTCCCGTGGGCATCCTCTCCGCATGCCGGCGCAATTCCCTGCTCGACCGCACCGTCACGGTGCTCGTCTTCCTGGGCTTCGCCATGCCCTCCTTCTGGCTGGCGCTCCTGCTCATGCTCTGGTTTGGCATCGACCTCCAGTGGCTCCCCATTTCCGGGCTCACCTCCATGGATTATGCGCGCCTGAGCCCCTGGGGCAAGTTTTGCGACCTCGCGCGCCATCTGGTGCTGCCCATCACGGTGTATACCGTGGGCTCGCTCGCCGGCATGTCCCGCTACATGCGGGCCTGCATGCTGGAGGTGCTCCGGCAGGACTATATCCTCACCGCGCGGGCCAAGGGCCTCTCGCCGCGCCAGGTCATCCTGCGCCATGCCCTGCGCAACGCGCTTCTGCCCGTCATCACCCTTCTCGGGCTTTCCGTGCCGGGGCTCATCGGCGGCAGCGTCATCATCGAGTCCATCTTCGCCCTGCCCGGCCTTGGGCAGCTTTTTTACAGCGCGGTCATGGCCCGCGACTACACCATGATCATGGGCAACCTCGTGCTCGGCGCGGTGCTCACGCTGGCGGGCAACCTTCTGGCCGACCTCTTCTACGGCCTCGCCGACCCCCGCATCCGCAGCGGAGGCGGCAAATGATGTGCGCGACCGTGCGCCGCTTTCTCGGGCGCAATGGCATGCTGACACTGGGGCTCGGCATCGTGCTCTTCATGTCGCTGGCCGCGCTCGGCGCGCCATGGCTCGCCCCCTACCCTCCCGACGCCGAACACCTCGACCATGTGCTCGAGGCGCCTTCGGCGGAATTCTGGCTCGGCACGGACCGCCTCGGGCGCGACATCCTCTCGCGCCTGCTCTATGGCGGCCGCGTCTCGCTGTGGGTGGGCTTCGTGGCCGTGGGCATTTCCGTGAGCATCGGCACCACGCTCGGACTCATCAGCGGCTATTTCCGCCGCTGGGTGGACGAAGCCGTCATGCGCCTCGTGGACATCATGCTCTGCTTCCCCTCGTTTTTTCTCATCCTGGCAGTCATTGCCTTTCTGGAGCCGAGCCTTACCAATATCATGATCGTCATCGGCCTGACCTCATGGATGGGCGTGTGCCGGCTGGTGCGCGCCGAGACCCTGAGCCTGCGCGAGCGCGAATTTGTGGCCGCGGCGCGGCTTGCCGGCACCTCCACGCCGCATATCCTGCTGCGGCATATCCTGCCCAATGCGCTGGCGCCGGTGCTCATCACGGCGACCCTCGGCATCGCGGGCGCCATCCTCGTGGAGTCGAGCCTGAGTTTTCTCGGCCTTGGCGTGCAGCCGCCCATGCCCAGCTGGGGCAACATGCTCATGGAGGGCAAGGCCACCATCGAGACGGCGCCCTGGCTTTCCGTCTATCCGGGCCTCGCCATCCTTATCACGGTGCTGGGCTACAACCTGGTGGGCGAAAGCCTGCGCTACCTGCTGGACCCGCGGCTCTCCCAATAGGCAGACGCCGTGTGGCTCCGGCAACGCATTTTCAGGTGGATCTATGCTGGAATATCTGCGCATCCGCAACCTGGCCCTCATCGAGGACATGGAGCTGGAATTCGCCAGCGGCATCAATGTGCTAACGGGCGAGACCGGCGCCGGGAAAAGTTTTATCCTCAAGGCCCTGGGCTTTCTGCTGGGCGACAAACTTGGCGCGGACATGGTGCGCCCGGGCGCCGAGCGCGCGCAGGTGGAAGCGCTCTTTGCCCTGGAAGACGGGGACCTGGTGTTGCGGCGCGAACTGGTGGCGGAAAGCGGCCGCAGCCGCCTCTATATCAATGATGCCCTGAGTTCGCAGGAGAGCCTGCGCGAACTGCGCAGTCGCCTCGTGAGCCACACGAGCCAGCACGCGCAGCAGAAGCTCCTCCAGCCGGCCTTCCAGGCGCGGTTGTTTGAAGATGCCTTCCCGGAGCCGGCCCTGCTTGAGGAGCGGGACAGACTCGTCGCGCAGCTGCGCGCTCTCGCGGAAGAACGGGACGCCCTGCGCGCCCGGGAGGAGGGCCTTGCCGAACGCCGCGACCTTCTGGAAATGCAGCAGCAGGAGATCGACAAGGTG
>CAMWVJ010000339.1 GCA_947177645.1 uncultured Desulfovibrio sp. | reverse complement strand
AGGTGCAGGCGGTTGCGCTCCCCGCCGGAGAGCACACCGGCCTTTTTCTGCTGGTCCGCGCCGTGGAAGTTGAAGCGCGTGCAATAGGCGCGGGCGTTCACCTCGCGGTTGCCGAGGCGGATGGTCTCGTGCCCGTCGCTGATGAGCTCGTAGACCGTCTTGTCCGGGTCCAGCGATTCGCGCCCTTGGTCCACATGGGCGAAGACCACGCTGCCGCCCACGGTGAGGCGCCCGCTGTCCGGCTTTTCCTGCCCGGTGAGCATCTTGAAGAGCGTGGTCTTGCCCGCGCCATTGGGGCCGATGATGCCCACGATGGCCCCGGGCGGGATGACGGCGGTGACATCCTCCATGAGCAGGCGGTCGCCCATGGCCTTGGTCACCTTGTCGAGCTCGATGACGCTCTTGCCGAGGCGCGGACCCGGCGGGATATAGATTTGCAGGTCTGGCGCGCGCTTCTCGCTCTCGTGCGAGAGCATGGCCTCATAGGCGTTGAGGCGCGCCTTGCCCTTGGCGTGGCGTCCCTTGGGCGACATGCGTATCCACTCCAGCTCGCGCGCAAGGGTCTTCTGGCGTTCGGCCTCGGCCTTCTCCTCGCCGGCGAGGCGCTTCTGCTTCTGCTCGAGCCAGGAGGAATAATTGCCCTTCCACGGGATGCCCCGGCCGCGGTCGAGCTCCAGTATCCAGCCGGCCACATTGTCGAGGAAGTAGCGGTCATGGGTGACGGCGATGACCGTGCCCGGGAAGGTGGAAAGATAGCGCTCGAGCCAGGCCACGGATTCGGCGTCGAGGTGGTTGGTGGGCTCGTCGAGCAGAAGGATGTCCGGGTTCTGGAGCAACAGCCGGCAGAGCGCCACGCGGCGCCGCTCGCCGCCCGAGATCTTGTTCACTGGCATGTCGCCGGGCGGGCAGCGCAGGGCGTCCATGGCCATTTCGAGGCGCGATTCCAGGTCCCACACGCCGTTCGCGTCCATCTTTTCCTGTACTTCGGCCTGCCGGGCGAGGAGCGCGTCCATCTCTTCCGGCTCCATGGGCTCGGCGAACTTGGCGTTGATCTCCTCAAATTCTTTGGCGATGGCCACGAGCGGGGCCACGCCCTCCTCCACCACCTCGCGCACGGTGCGCGTCTCGCCGGCCAGCGGCTCCTGCTCCAGGTAGCCGATGGTATAGCCGGGCGCGAGCACGGTCTTGCCGTCAAAGGCCTCGTCCGCGCCGGCGAGTATCTTGAGCAGGCTGGACTTGCCCGCGCCGTTCAAGCCGAGCACGCCGATCTTGGCGCCGTAAAAATAGGAGAGGTTGATGTCCTTCAGCACTTCCTTCTGGCCGTGCTTCTTGGACACGCGGATCATGGAATAGATGATCTTGTCCGGTTCGTTGCTCATAGGCTCCTCAGGGTTTGCCGCCGCGTGAAGGGCAGGCGGCGCGGGGAACGCTACACGGAAAGCCCCGGCTTTTCAAGGCGCGGGGCGACGCGGGGAGACGGAAAACGCCGGGACCGGCCCGGCGTTTTCCTGAATTTTCGGGCGCGCCCGCGCTGCGGGCGAACTCCCTACGGATGGTCCTTGAACTTGTCGGAAACGGCAGGCCCGCCGCTGTGGCACGGGGTGCAGTCCATGATGCCCTTGCCCCAGTTGGCCTCGTTGCCCTTGGTCATGTGGCATTCGCCGCAGTAGGCCACGGACTTCTGCATGGGGATGGTGCTCTTGAAGTCCTTGCCCTGGTCGATCTTGGCGTTGAGGATCTCCACGGCCTTGCGCGACACGTCGGCCGTGATGCGGCCGCAGCGCTCGCTGCGCTTCTTGCTCGTGGCCTCGATCTTGTTCTGGAAGCACCACTTGGAGACCGAAAGGTGGCAGAGCACGGAATCCGAAACATTGTTCGGGATGGGCCCGGCCACGCCCTGGGCCTTGTCGCCCGGGTTGTAGATGGGCAGCGCCGTGGTCTCGTACCAGCGGAAGAGCTCGTTGACCATGGGGTTGCGCTCCTTGCGGCCCCAGAAGAGCGCGAAGGCCGCGGCCGCGCCGTAGAGCGCGCCGCAGATGGTGCCCCAGTTGGAGATGCCGCCCTTGTTGGCCTCGAGCATGGTGAAGGGGAACTGGTTGTACGGGGCGCCGTATTTCTCGCCCATGACGCCGATGATGCTGTAGAAGGTGCCGTAGCCGCAGGCATAGCCCTTGTACCAGTAGCCCTCGTAGGCCGCCACCTCGCATTCCGCGGGGTCGAGCTTGTGCGGCGTCCAGCCGAATTCGCCGTTCACCTGCGCGAAGCGCTTGTTTTCGGGCGCCGCGGGCGCCTCGGCGGCAAGGCCCGGGGCCGCGAGGCCGGCGGCGAGACCGCCCACGGCGAGGCCACCAAGGCCACAAAGCAGATGCCTTCTGTTACATTCCATGACTGTCCTCCCGAGTAGATGCTTGCGGACGCGAGCCCGCACCCCCAGCACAAAATGTGCAAAAAATCACTAGCACTTTCTGAAACTTAGGTCAAGGCGGCGCCGGCTTTTGCCCGTGTGTGCCGGGCCTTGAACGGGAGCGGCCAGCGGCGGACCGGCGCTATTGCGGTATGCGGCGCGCCTTTTGAAC
>CAMWVJ010000338.1 GCA_947177645.1 uncultured Desulfovibrio sp. | reverse complement strand
GAGGCTCTGGCATGTGCCCATCTGAGTAGAACGAGCAACGCGGAGCCTCACGCTGTATGATATAACAGCACGGGGAACGCAACCATGCGCCCATGCATAATTATCATACCCAGAGGCGCCTATCGTTGCCTCATCCTTGACTCAGATCGTGAAACTGCCAGATTTCAAGAAGCCAAGAACGAGCGCGGATAAACGCTCTTTTTATGTAAGCACCCTCCTCGTTACCCTCATGGGCTCCGCGAGCGATATGCGGTGGCAAAAATAGGCATTTAATTTGTTACGTGCAATAGCCCGACGGCGCTAAATGCCCTTCGGGGTGAGGAGGGAGTTGCGCTGGGTGCGGAAGGAGGTGAAGGTGTCGAAGATGTCGCGGAGGGTCTGGGCGGAGTTGTCGGCCTGGGCGGCGTAGAGCGAGGCGGTGGAGCCGCTGTCGGGCTTCATGCCCTGGAGGGCGGAGCTGACACCGCTCACTTGCTCCATCATCCTGAGCTCCACGCCGAGCAGGTTGGAGAGCCCGGCGTTGATGCCGGCTGTGTTGACAACCGTGGGCACCGCTCCCGATGCGCTTTTGTAGGGGATCACGGCGCCGGGGCGGCCCCATGCCTTGGCGTAGTCGGCGAGTTTCCAGTCGTTGCCGCCGATCACGGCTTCGCTGGGAAAGAGCAGCAGCTCTTTGGCCGACACGGCCATGATGCGGTCGACGATCGTGAGGGTGCGGTTCACCTGGATCTGACGGTCGACGATGTCTTCGATAAAGGGATGCACCTCGCCGTCGATCAGCGGATAGAGCTTCACGGCGAAGGGATGGCGCCGCGCCGTGCGCTCGGCCAGGAGGCGTCCGCCGGGAGAGTACCACCGCCCGCGCCAGAGTGCCACACGACGGCGCCGCATGGCTACGGGCATTCGTCCGTCATGGCCGCGCCGGGCGTTTCCCTCATCTGCGGGGAGATCGCCGAGCGCGGCGGAGCACAGGCCCGTTTCGGGGTCGTGGACAATCGTGGCCGAGGCATATTCGCGCGTCCACACTTCGATCACGCGGCAGCGGCCGGGCTGCGAGGGGGTGGTGAAATCGCCGTCGGGGGCCGCGAGCTGCTCGAAGAGCGCCAGTCCGGCGCCGTCGGCTGCCTCCTGATAGATCCTGCTGATCATGCGCTCGCGCCGCGCGTCGCCCCGGCCGAGGCGCATGAGGGTTTCGGCGAGGGGCCAGTCGTGGAGCATGCCTATGATCTCTATGTCGTGGCCGCGCGGGTCGCGGAAGCCGTTGACGAAGAAGCGCGAGGGGCTGACCATGTCGGCCCACGGGCCCGGCCCTTCGGGGCGCTCCTCGCGGCTGATGCGCTGCACGGCGCATCCCGAGATCAGAAATTCCTCGAGGGTGCGCGCATCGAGCTCGTCGAGCAGATTGGCCTCGGCAATCCGCTTCATCCCGCCGCTGAGGCGCCGGCAATCGCCCGCAGCCGCGGAGCGGAACCGCCCCACGACGCTCTTGATTATCTGCCGCAGCAGATTGTTGGTCACAGGCTCGCAATAGTTGCGGCGGGCGCGCTGGCCCATCGTCATCGTAACGCCCCGGTGCTTCACAAGGTCGTCCCACTGGCGCCCGTAGGCAAAGCGCTTCATTCTCTCGCGCGTGGCGCGGAATCCGGCGCATCCGCGCCAGGCCGCCAGCGCCCGCTCGAATCCGGGGTTGGCCGACTGTTCGGTCAGATTGAATACAGCGTCATTCATCATAGTTCGGTTTCATTAGTTGGGAAAAGCGATTCATCGAAAATGTAGGTGGCGGGGCCCGGATCGACAACGGCCCTGAGCTCGGCAACGGCGCCGGCGGCGGCAATGTCGGTCACGCGCAGGCATCCGCCCGGCATGGCAATCGCCACGGGGCGCCATGCTCCCCCGCGGGCCAGCCGGTTGTCCTGACGCCGCGCCTCGGCCGACCCTTCGGCGGCGATCACGGCCTCGCGCTTCCAGTGGCTCATCCTGAGCCCCAGCCCCCTTCGCGCCCGCTCGGGAAGGGCGATCACGGCGCCCCCGGCGCCATCGGTTTTGAGCGTGGCCTCGCCGGCAACATCGTCCGTGGGCAGCAGCCGCGCATCCGCCTCGTCGAGCAGCCGGACATACCATCGGCGCATCTCATCCTCCATCAGCCTCTCGAGGTCGAGGCCGTCGGTGCGGACCACGGCCGCATCCCCTCTCACCGGCCCCAGGCCCCTGAAGAGCATCCATCGCTCAAGCATCTTCTCGCGCGAAAGCCTCAGCATCATTTCAGCATCCTCCTCTTTTTTGACATTATCGAATCAATCAGCCGCTCGAGCATCTCGGCCCCGCGGCTCAGATCGTCCTTGGCATCGGCGCTCTCGCAGATGCTCTTGGCCTCCACCAGAGCAATACCCGCCGCCCCGAGAGTGGTCAGCAGCGGCACAACAGGGATCATCGGCCCGCCCGACCCGCGCAGACACGCCACGGCCGCCAGCACAACCGCGTCGACCAGCGTGAGCCCGGCCAGGGCAGTCAGATAGCGCCCCAGCTTGTCAAACGTGCGCCGGTAGCCCCGCGACGTGCGCCTCACCCCCGCGCGCCGGGCC
>CAMWVJ010000337.1 GCA_947177645.1 uncultured Desulfovibrio sp. | reverse complement strand
GAAGAAGTGGAGCCGCACGCGGATGCCGCGCGCGGGGTAGGCGTGCTCGGCCACGCGCCAGAAGCGCGCCGTGCGCACCGTGACGCCCAGCTCTTCCGAGAGTTCGCGGGCAAGGGCCGCTTCCGCGCTTTCCCCGGCCTCGAGCTTGCCGCCCGGCAGTTCCCAAAAGCCGGCCAGCGGCTTGCCCTCGGGCCTTTGCGCGGCGAGCAGGAGCCCTCCGCGCCAGAGGATGCCCGCGGCCACGTCAATGAGCGGCAGGTCGTCGCAGGCGGGCTGTGCGGCCCCCGCCTTCATGCGTCCTTCTCCGCTGCCGCGGCGCCGTGGCGGGCGCGGACTTCGTCGAGCTTTGCCTCCAGCTCGGCCATTTCCTCCACCAGCGTCTCGCCGCGGCTGCGGCACTCCTCAAAGCGCTTGAGCAGTTCGCCGGAACGCGCGTGGTCGGCATAGACCTCGGGGTCGGCGAGCTGGGCTTCCGCCGTGCCCTGCTCCTCGAGCACGCGGGCGAGCTCGGCCTCCAGCTTTTCGTATTTCTCCTGCAGGGGCTTGAGCGCCTTGTGCAGGGCGTTGCGCGGGGCCGCCTCCTCGCGCTTGCGTTTTTTCTGGTCCTCACGGGAGAGAGCCGCCACGCGCGGCGCCGGCTGCGTGGCTTCCGCCGGGGCGTCACCGCCGTCGAGGGTGAGCAGGGCGCTCGCCGAGACCCCGGCCAGCCGGGCCTTGCGCGCCGCGTCATAGGCCGCGAAATCAGGGTAGACCGTGATGCCGCGGCTATCCAGCTCCCATGCTTCCGCGCCCACCTGCGAGAGCAGCCAGCGGTCATGCGCCACCATGAGCAGGGTGCCGTCGAATTTTTGCAGCGCCCGCGCTAGGGCCTCGCGGCTTTCAAGGTCGAGATGATTGGTGGGCTCGTCCAGCAAAAGAAAGTTGCAGCGCTTCAGGAAGAGGCTCGCCAGTACGAGGCGGCTTTTTTCGCCGCCGGAGAGCGCGCTCACCTGCCTGTCGAAATACTGCTGCCCGAGCAGGAAGAGCCCGAGCACGCTCATGAGCTCCTCCTCGGTGGTGCGGGGGTCGGCAAGGCGCCGAAGCTCGGCGAGCACCGTGGTGTCGGGGCGCAGCGTCTCCATCTGGTGCTGCGTGTAGTAGCCGAGGCGCGTGAGCGAGCCCGTGACGAGCGAGCCGCCCGTGCGCTCGAGGCTCCCGGCGAGGAGCTTGAGCAGGGTTGACTTGCCGCAGCCGTTGTGGCCGACAAGCGCGATGCGCGCCCCCCGGTACAGGGTGAAGGTGAGCGGCGGCCACATCGTCTTGCCGTCCGGGAAGTGGAAGGCGAGCTCCGCCGCGGAGAGCACCACCTTTTCCGAATGCGGGGCCTCGGGCCAGACGAAGTTGAGCTCGCGGCGTTTGGGCTCCGGGCGGTAATCTTCCAGCTCCTTTTCCAGCTTTTTCGCCATCTTCTGCCGCGATCCGGCCTGGCGGGCCTTGGTGGCCTTGGCGCGGAAGCGCTCCACAAAGGCCATCTTGCGGTCGAGTTCGTCCTGCAGGGCCTTGGCCTCGCGCTCGCGCTGGGCGTTGTATTCTTCCTGGAGGCGCAAAAACTGGCTGTAGGTGGCCTTGCGGTAGACCGGCTTGGAAAGCCCCAGATAGAGCACATGCGTGCCCACATTGTCCATGAACATGCGGTCATGGGCCACAAAGACGAGGGCGCCCGAAAAGTCGCGCAAAAAGCCCTCTAGCCACTCCACGGCCTCCATGTCGAGGTGGTTGGTGGGCTCGTCGAGGAGGAGCACATCCGCCCCGGCCACGAGCACGCGCGCGAGCTTGGCGCGCTCGCGCCAGCCGCCGGAAAGCTCGCGCAGGGTGCGGCCCCACTTGGCCTCGGAAAAGCCGAGGCCCGAGAGCACGGCCTTGGCGCGGTGCTCCGGGTTGTAGCCGTAGACGGCCTCGAGCTCGGCCTGGCGCTCCATGAGGCGCGTAAGGCGCGCCTCATCGCCGGCCTTGGCGGCCTCCTCCCACTGGGCCCAAAAGTCGTTCCAGTCGTGGAGCACGTCGAGCACATAGGTGAGCAAGGGCGTATCCAGCGCCTCGTCGGAAAGCTCCTGCTCCACATAGCCCAGGCGGCAGCCCTTGGGCAAAAGCACGCGGCCGCCGTCCGGCGCCTCCACGCCGGCCAAAAGCCGCAACAGGGTGGACTTGCCCGTGCCGTTGGGCCCGCAGACGCAGAGCCGCACGCCGGAATCCACCTCCAGCGAGAAATTGTTGAAGATGTCCCGGCCGCCAAAGGCCTTGGAGAGTTCCTGAACGGCGATCTTCACAGCCAGCCCTCGCGGCGGTAACCGGCCACGGCCTCGGCCATGCCGGCCTCGAGGTCCATGCGCGGCTTGAAATCCAGCTCGTCGCGGATGCGCCGGGCGTCGCACAGCCAGCCGGGCGCCCGCGCCTCGCGGTATTTGTCGAGGTTCCAGTTGGGGGCGCGCCGGGGCGCCCCGAAGCCGCAAAGGCGCGCAAGGCGCGCGACGGCCGCCCCCGCGAGGCTTGCGAGGGCCGCGGTCACGGCCATGAGCGGCAGGGGGAGCTTCAGGATATGCACGCGCTCG
>CAMWVJ010000336.1 GCA_947177645.1 uncultured Desulfovibrio sp. | reverse complement strand
TTGTAAACCTCGCAAACAAGTCCGGCGCGCCCGCGACAAGTAGCACTTTTTCGATGTCGCGCACAGGTTCGGCTGACGGTTTCTCCTCGCGTGATATATGCAAGGAGTGGCGCCTTCCCCTTTTCGGGGCCGTCTGCACCTCAGGCCGACCTGCTGGGATGCGCCGAGAAGATGCCCTGCCACGCTGGAATGTTCCAATCGGTTGTTCAACCTCTTTCAATCCGACAGAGCCGAAAGCGGCACACAACAGCAACTTGGAAGGAAAGAGGGGAATACCCCCCAGAATACCAACTTGCGGCACGAGTTCGAGAAGAATTGGTGCGACGGCGGAGGACAAAATCAGCTGCCCCCGGGACCGCTGATTACGGTCCGTGCCTATGCTCAGTCAGAAATGATAACGTCATTATCCTGTAGGAGGTTATGGGACTCTGGCCGAAGCCAGCTCTTGGTCCAACCGGCATCGATAGAGCCAGTGTTAGCGATATTAGTGGCGAAGACGATGCGATATTTACAATTCCATTTCGTGTGCTCAACTCTTTGGGCCACCCATCGTGACCTTCTTTTGATTTGTTTGCAGAGTGCAGGTGCCAGACCGCATCTCTAGGGTGACAAACCAAAAGGGGTTTTCATAACTTACTTAAAGCTATAAGTTTTTTGAACCTCCCGCCTGACGGGTGGTTTTCTTCATACAAAAAGGGGGGCCGTGCGGCTCCCCTTTTTCTGTCGCGTCATCTCACCTGGCCAAAGGACCGATGCGGGCCCAGTCGGGTCTAGTTGAGGTTGTAAATGTCGTACTTGGAGGCCGTGCCGAGGAAATTCTGGCCCATGTACTGCCAGAGGATGCCCTGGATGTAGCCGGTGTTGAGCCCGGCGAGATTTTGCGGCGCCACGCTGACCACAAAGGCCTCACGGGCACGCTGCTCGAAGCCGGCGAGCAGGTCGCCGTAACCCAGGGGCAGCGCCGAAAGCGATTCCACGCCATCCGGCAGTGGCTCGCGATATTCCATGATGATCTTGTCATCGTTAAAGTTGAAGCGCGCGGCGAAATAGCGGGCCATCCAGAGCTGCGGGCTGCCGTCGGGCTTAACGGTGGTCATGAGGCCGCTGAAGGGGTCGCGCGCCGGGTCGACGATATAGGTGCACGCCTGGTAGCCCACGCCGCCGAACACTTCCACGGCCTCATCCACGCTTTGGAAATGCCGCGTGATGCTGTCCCAGTACCAGCCCTGGGGCACCGCCGCCTGGGCCGCGATGGCCATGGGCGCGAGGCCCCCTTCGCCGTACACGGCAAGCCACATCTGGATGGGCAGGCCGCCGAGCATGTCGCTCCAGATGAGGCTCGCGGAGCCGCGGCCAGCGGTCATCAGGGGCATATTTTTTGCCTCGATGGCAATGTCGGGCCGGGCGGTGGACACATAGGCCGAGCCGAGCATGCCCCTTTGCAGGGCACCCTCGCAGCCCAGAAGGCCGGCCATAAGGCCAAGGGCCAGCAAGAAGGCAATTGGTGAGAAACGGCGCGCACCAGCGTTTTTCATGATCTCTCTCCCTGTGTTCTTCGCCATGAAGACGGCCGGCGCATCGCCAGCCGCCACTCCGAACATATGCCAAGGAAGAACGCCATGCAAATCCGGCCCGGCGCGTCAAAGAGCATTGGAAAATGCGCGTGAAGACGCTATGCTGGTGCAGCGGGGCGCGGCGGCTTGAAGCGCGGCACCCGCGGGAACCTCCCTGGCAGGAGCGGCTCATGAAGGACGCATCCATTTTTCAGCGCATTGGCGGCGTGCTGTACTTTCCGGCCCCAGGCGGGGACAGCAGTGTCGGCGGGGATATGCGGCTGGCTCTGTGGGGGCTCGTCGTGGGGCTCCTCTCGGGCAGCGTCATTTCGGTCTTCCGCATCACGACCAGCATGGCCTTCCACGCCGTGGGAAGCTGGTTCCGCGCTCATGCGGGCGACCCGCTCCAGTGCCTGCTCTGGCTCATCCCCGCTGTCATCGCCGCCCTCATCACCGGCTATTTCATGCGCAACCCTGCTATCCGCTCCGGGGCGGGCGCCTGGGTGACGCAGGCCCTGGCCGGCCCGCAAAAGCATGTCTGGGCGCGCATCCTCGTGCCCAAGTTCCTCGGCACCTGGCTCGTCATGGCCTGCGGGCTTTCCGTGGGGCGTGAAGGCCCCTGCATCCAGATGGGCGCCTCCACGGCGCTCGGCCTGGCGTGCCTGGACGGCGGCGGAGATGCGGCCACCCACGCGGCCAAACGCCGCATGCTCGTGCTGTGCGGCTGCGCCGCCGGCCTCGCCGGGGCCTTCAGCGCGCCCTTTGCCGGCATTTTTTATGTCATCGAGGTGCTGAAAGAGCGCATCTCGCGCAGCCTGCTCATCCTGATGCTTGGCGCGGCCTTGGGCGTGTATCTTTCCGCTACCTGCGTTTTCGGGCTGGGCCTCATGCTGCCCCTCAAGGGCAGCGCCCTCCCCGAGTTCCGCTATCTCTGGAACAGCATCCTCGTGGGGCTGGGCGCCGGCTTTGTGGGCGTCATTTATGCCGGCATGCTCCGGCGCTCGCTGGCGCTCTACGCGCGCGGGCGCCGCTTCCCTGT
>CAMWVJ010000335.1 GCA_947177645.1 uncultured Desulfovibrio sp. | reverse complement strand
AGTGTACTTAAGTACTCGACCGAGGAAATTTTTTTCTGACGCAGCAAGCAGCAAAAAGGCTGTTTTTGACGGATAATTTCGGCGTTACAGGGCAGCAAAGCACGACCAGGAACACGAAAATACAACACAGTTCCCCTAAAATACGACGCACAGACGCTGAAGATAGAGTTGAGGAGAGACAACATGGCAGACGTTGTGACCCGTTTCGCGCCCAGCCCCACCGGGCATCTGCACATCGGCGGCGCCCGCACCGCCATCTTTTCCTGGCTGCTCGCCCGGCATTTCGGCGGCCGCTTCCACCTGCGCATCGAGGACACAGACCTTCTGCGCTCCAAGAAGGAATACACGGACTCCATCCTCGCCTCCATGCGCTGGCTCGGCCTCGACTGGGACGACGACCTCACCTACCAGACCGAGCGCACCGACCTCTACAACAGCTATGTGGACAAGCTGCTCGAGAGCGGCCATGCCTACTGGTGCTCCTGCACGCCGGAAGAGGTGGAGGCCATGCGCGAGCGCGCGCGGGCGCAGGGCCTGAAACCGCGCTATGACGGCCATTGCCGCGAGCTCGGCCTCGGACCCGGCGAGGGGCGCTGCGTGCGCCTCAAGGCGCCGCACACCGGCAAGATCGTCTTTGACGATATGGTGAAGGGCCGCATCGCCGTGGACGCCTCGGAGCTGGACGACATGGTGCTGCGCCGCGCGGACGGCATGCCCACCTACAACATGGCCGTGGTGGTGGACGACCACGAGATGGGCGTCACCCACGTCATCCGAGGCGACGACCACGTCTCCAACACCCCGCGCCAGGTCCTCATTTACGAGGCGCTGGGGCTGCCTGTGCCGCGCTTCGGGCATGTGCCCATGATCCTCGGGCCGGACCGGCAGAAGCTCTCCAAACGGCACGGCGCGCGGGCCGTGGTGGAATACCAGCAGGACGGCCTTTTGCCGCAGGCGCTGGTGAGCTATCTCGCGCGCCTCGGCTGGTCGCACGGCGACCAGGAGCTCTTCAGCATGGAAGAGCTCATCCGCTTCTTTGACGGCAAGAACCTCAACCCCGCCGCCGCGGCCTTTGATCCGGCCAAGCTGGAATGGTGCAACGCCCGCTTCATGCGCGACCTGCCCCTGAACCAGCTCGTGGAACTGGTGGAACCCTTCGCCAAGGCCGCGGGCCTGTGGGAGCGCCTGGGGAATGATCCGTACGGCCGGCTGGAACCGCTCTGCGTCATGTTCCGCGAGCGGGCGAGCAACCTGGCGGCGCTGGCTGAAAGTTTCCGGCCGCTGCTCGTGGGCGCTTCGGAGCTCGTCTACAACATCAAGGACGCCAACAAGCACTTCACGGAGCAGGGCAAGGCCCATCTCGCGGCGCTGGCTGCCATCTTCGGCAAGGTTGAGCCTTTTGACGCAAGCGCCATCGAGGCCGCGCTCAACGCCTATGTGGCGGACAATGGCCTGAAGTTCAAGGAGGTGGCCCCGCCCCTGCGTACGGCGCTCATGGGCTTCATGGGCGGCTCGCACCTCAACGAGATCATGGCCTTTCTCGGCAAGCCGGAGACCTTGGCGCGCCTCGCCCGCGCTGAGGACTATACGCCGCCGGCCGCGGAGCAGGATGCCTGAGCGGGTAAGAGGGATTCAGGAAAGGAAAAGGGCGGCGAAATTTCGCCGCCCCTTCTGCGTTCGGAGCCGGAACTTTCAGATTTGCAGGGAAATGCCCGTGCCGCCCGGGGCCAGCGCCGTGGGCATGACGCCGCGCTGCGCCATGGCGGCATAGGTCTCGGCGGCGCGCATGAGGGCGTGGGCGATGCCGCCTCGGCCCCCGCTGCCTTCGCGGCCGGCGGCGCTTTCGGTGGCGACGCTTTCGGGGCCATCGGCGCCCTCACGGCGCGAAAGATTTTCAGCGGGGGTGGCGCCCTGCGCGCCTTCCGCGCTCCCGGCACCCTCCACGCCGCCGGCGGCCTCACCGTTCTCGTCCTGCTTCTTGCGGGCCGCCTGTGCCTCCTGAGTGGCGGCCTTGGCGGCCACGGCCCTGTCCTGAGCCGAGGGCTCGCCGGGGGCCAGCGCGGCGCGGCGCACCTGTCGGGCCTTGGCCGCGCTCGCTTCGGGATCGTCCGGGATGGAGGAGGCGTCGATGGAAACATGCCCGCCGATGGCGTATTGCCGTCCGTCCGGCCCGCGCTGGTATTCGTAGCTCGGGCCGCCCGCCACATACTGGCCGCCGGCCGCCATGTGCGCCTTTTCGTGGGCGCGCACCTCGGCGTCGCGCTGTTTGAGCTCGCGCAACTGGGCCTGGGCCTCGGGGCTCAGGCGCAGCGAATCGCCGTTTTCCCCGGCTTCAACCGGCGCCTCCGCGCCTGCCTGCACCGCTATCCCTCCACACTTGCCAGGTTGCTGTGCCTGCGCGTTCCGGGCGCCGGCCGCATCCGCTTCGCCCTGCGCGGCGCGCCCATACTCCCCGAGGCCCGGGAAGGCCGCAAAGCCGCCAGAGCGGCCGCCGGTGGGGGCGCCGGACGTGACAGGCCCCACGGGGCGGGCGGTGATGCTGTGGAGGGCGTCGAGCATGGCAAAAGGGTCAGGTTGCGGGTGAAGGGGCGCGGG
>CAMWVJ010000334.1 GCA_947177645.1 uncultured Desulfovibrio sp. | reverse complement strand
CCGCTCCATGTAATAGTAATAGACGGGAGTGATGTAGAGCGTCACCACCTGCGAGAAGCAGAGCCCGCCCACCACGGCCATGCCCAGCGGCCGGCGCGCGTCCGCGCCCGCGCCGATGCCGATGGCGATGGGCAGCGCCCCCATGAGCGCGGCCATGGTGGTCATCATGATGGGCCTGAAGCGCACATGGCAGCCCTCGGTGATGGCCGCGAGCGGCGAGATGTCCGGGTCGCGCCGCTGGGCCTCCAGCGCGAAGTCGAGCATCATGATGGCGTTTTTCTTGACGATGCCGAGCAGCATGATGATGCCCACGAAGCCATACAGGTTCAGCTCCATGCCGAAGATCCAGAGCGTGAACAGCGCGCCGAAGCCAGCGGCGGGCAGGCCCGAGAGGATGGTCAGCGGATGGATGAAGCTCTCGTAGAGGATGCCGAGCACGAGATAGATCACCACGATGGCGAGGAAGAGCAGCCAGCCCATGCCCTCAAGTGAGCTTTGGAAGGCCTGGGCAGTGCCCTGGAACTCGGCGGTGACGGAATCCGGCAGCAACGACAGCGCTGCCGCTTCCACGGCGGCCACGCCTTCGCTGAGCGCCACGCCGGGCCTCAGGTTGAACGAAACCGTCACCGCTGGGAACTGGCCGTTATGGTTGACGGCGATGGGCCCCACCCCCGGCTCCATGCTGGCGAGGGTGCTGAGCGGCACGAGCGTGCCGTCGGCCGCGCGCACATAGAGGCGCGACAGCGCGGAGGTATCCTGCTGGAAGCGCTTTTCCAGCTCGACGAAGACCTTGTAATCGTTGGTGGGCGCGTAGATGGTGGAGATCTCGCGCGAGCCGTAGGCCGATTGCAGGGCAAGCTCGATCTGCTGCGGCGAGACGCCGAGGGCCGCGGCGCGGTTGCGGTCGATGCGCACGCGCAGTTCCGGGTTCTTGAGCTGGAGGTCGCTGTTCACGTCCTGCAATTGCGGCAGCGCGCGCAGGGCGTTCTCCACCTTTTCGGCGCTGTCGTAGAGCGCCTCGATGTCGGGCCCGAACATGGTGTATTGATAGAGCGCCTTGGCCGCGCGCCCGCCGATATTGATGGCCGGGGGCACGCGCACGAAGACCCGAAGCCCCGGCGAGACGTTGAGCTCGCGCCGCAGGCGCTGCGCCACGTCCTCGATGGGCTCGCGCTCGCTCGGGGGCTTGAGGGCCATGAGCAGGTTGCCGTTATTGATGCTCTGGCTCGAGCCCACGATGCCCACCACCGAATTGAACATGGCGAGCGCCGGCTCCTTCTCCAGAATGGGATCGAGCTTGTGCTGCGCCTCCACCATGCCCTCGTAGGAGATGCCCTGCTCCGCCTCGGTGCTCGCCACAAGAAAGCTCATGTCCTCGGAGGGCAAAAAGCCCTTGGGCACGAGGATGGCGAGCCACGCGGTCAGTCCCAGCAGCACGAAAGACGCCAGCAAGGTGGCGAAACGGTGCCCGAGCACAAAGTCCAGCGAACGCGCGTAGCCGTGCGCCAGCGCGTCGAACATGCGCTCGAGCTTGCCGTAGAGGCCTTCGTAACCCGCCTTGTGGGCGGCGCCGGCCTTGAGGAAGTAGGCGCAGAGCATGGGCGTGAGCGTGAGCGACACCACGCCGGAGCAGAGGATGGCCGTGATGATGACCACGGCGAATTCGCGGAAGAGCCGGCCCACGATGCCGCCCATGAAGAGCACGGGGATGAACACCGCTGCCAGCGAGAGGGTCATGGAAACGATGGTGAAGCCGATCTCGGCCGAGCCGTCGTAGGCCGCCTGGAGCGGGCTCTTGCCCATCTCCTGGTGGCGCACGATGTTCTCGAGCATGACGATGGCGTCGTCCACCACGAAGCCCACGGCGAGCGTCAGGGCCATGAGCGAGAGGTTGTCGAGGCTGTAGCCCATGACCGCCATGACCGCGAAGGTGGAAATGACCGACATGGGCAGCGCCAGGGACGGGATGATGGTGGCCGGCAGGTTGCGCAGGAAGAGGAAGATGACGAGCACCACCAGAAAGACCGTGAGCACGAGCGTGAACTTCACGTCCGCCACGGATTCACGGATGGATTCCGCGCGGTCGTTGAAGATCACCAGATTGACGGAGGGCGGCAATTGCCGCTCGAGGCTCGGCAGGATCTTCCTGATGGAGTCCACCACCTGCACGGTGTTGGCGCCGGGCTGGCGCTCGATGCCGAGCATGATGCCCACGTCGTCCGCGCCGCCCCAGGCGAGCTGCTTGTCCTGCTGCACGCTGTCCACCACGGTGCCGATCTCGCGCAGGCGCACGGGCGCGCCGTTGCGGTAGGCGACCACGGTCTCCTCAAAGGCCTTGGCGTCGAAAAGCTGGCCCGAGGACTTGATGGCCACGCTTCGCTGCGCGCCCTCGAGGCTGCCCGTGGGCAGCATGGAATTGGCCGCGGCCACGGCGTCGGCCACCTCGTCGATGCCGAGGCCGCGCGTGGCGAGGGCGTCCGGGTCGAGCTGCACGCGCACCGCATATTTCTTCTGGCCGAACACGAGCACCTGCGCGACGCCCTCCACCATGGAAAGGCGCTGGCCGATGAGCGTGTCCGCATATTCGTTGAGCTGGTAGAGCG
>CAMWVJ010000333.1 GCA_947177645.1 uncultured Desulfovibrio sp. | reverse complement strand
CATAAAACGCACGGGAGCCGGACGATAAGCCGGGTTCTGTCCCGCGCCGGGCGCAATGGCCGGGCGCAGTGACCGTCATTCCTCTAGGAGCGCGGTTGCCCGCGCCCTCAAGCAACCTACCCGGAAGGCATGGGCCGGGCCGGCCTCCTTCCCTATTTGGTCTTGCTCCGGACGGGGTATGCCGAGCATGCCGCGTCACCGCGGCATCTGGTGGGCTCTTGCCCCACCGTTTCACCCTTACCACGCATGACGTGGCGGTTTGCTTTCTGTGGCGCTGTCCGAGGGTCGCCCCTCCTGGGTGTTGCCCAGCGTCCTGCCCTGCGGAGCCCGGACTTTCCTCCCCGGACGCAGGCGCTTGCCCTCGTCCGCAGCGACGGTCTGTCCGGCTCCCGTGCGCGGCCTTGTTGAAGGCGCGGCCGCTGCGCCTTGGATGCTATTCGGCCGGGGCCTCTTCCGGCGCCTCCGCTTCAGCCACCTCAACGGCGGCCTCGGCCGGTGCGGCTTCCTTGGGCTTGGCCTCCTCAAAATGTTCGCACCAGAAGATGAGGCGCTGGCAGTTGGGGCAGCTCTGGATCTGCTGGCCGCGCTGGAGGTCGATGAAGGCCTGCGGCGGGACGGCGATATTGCAGCCCGAGCACACGCCCTCGCGCACGGCCACGATGACCGGGTGCTCCAGGCGCTTGCGGATGAACTCGTAACGCATGAAGACCGGGCGCGGGATGGCCTTGCCCACGGTCTCGCGCTTCTTGCTCAGCTTCTCGAGCTGTTCGCGGGCCTGCGCGAGGCGCGCGTCCAGGCCGGCGCGGGCGGCGTCGAGCTCGGCCTTCAGGGCGCCGTGCTCCTGGTCGCAGTCCGCAAGGGCGCCTTCCTGGATCTGCAATTCCTCGAGAAGGGTGAGCTTTTCCTCCTCGCGGGTGCGGTTGATCTTCTCCATGCTGTCCATTTCGCGCATCATGGCATGGTATTCGCGCGTATTCTCCACCTGCATGAGCTTGTTCTTGCTCTTCTTGATGCGGGCGGAATCGTCGTCGATCTCGAGGGAGAGACGCTTTTTCTGCTCCTGGAGGTGGGAGAGCTTGTCCAGGATGCGCGCCCGGCGCGCCTCCACGGCGGAAAAGCGCTTCTCCAGCTCTTCCAGTTGCCGTGGCGCGGCGTCGAGCTCCTGGCGCACGGCAAAGATTTCGTCGTCCACCTTCTGGAGTTCGACAAGTTGTTGGATCTGGTCCAGATACACGGCATCGCTCATGGCGTTCCTCCTCGTCTCACAAAGCCGGGGCGCCGGCGTCCCCCGCGGCGCAGCGCGGGCGCAGGGGGGAAGCCGAGGCCACGAAGATGACCTCCAGCCCGGCAAACATGGCCGCGACCAAAAGGCCCATGCGGCGCATCATTTCTTCTTCAAGGCTGTGGTGGCCCACATCGAGGATGCCGATGCGGGTCTCCAGCGCGGTATGGTACTTGACGTCGCCGGTAATGAAAAGCCGGGCGCCGGCGTTCTTCGCCTCGCGCCAGAGCGACGAGCCCGAGCCCGTGCAATAGGCCACGCGCTCCACGCGCTCTGGCACCGGGCCGCATGCCGTGCCGCCCTGAAATTCCAGGTGGCGCGAGAGCAGGGCGTTGAACTCCTCGAAGGCCATGGGCTTGGGCAAATCGCCCGCGAGCCCGTAGCCGAAGGGGAGCCTGCCGGGTTCCGGCGCGGGCGCCACCGGCTCAAGGACGGCCCGATTGCGGAGGTCGAGCTCGTCCGCCAGCCACGCGGCCGGCCCCGCGGCGTTGACATCAAGGGTGGTGTGCGCGGCATAGAGCGGCACATCGGCCCCCAAGAGAAGGCGCAAGACCTCCCAATAGGCGTCATGGTGCCGCGGGAGGTCTGGCGAGAGCGAGAGCGGATGGTGGCTCAGGATGCAGTCCGCGCTGGCCGCGAGCGCGCGGCGCACGCAATCCGGCGTGGCGTCGAGGCAGACGGCGAGCCGCGAGACCTCGGTGCGGGCGGAGGCCACCTGAAGGCCCGATTTGTCCCACGAGGCGGCGAATTCCGGGCGCGCGATGCGCTCTATGCCTGCGATAAGTTCGGTGAGTTGCATGCGGCTCCTCAAAAACGGCGCTCAGGCCTCTTGCGCCCGCAAGTAGCGCACGGCATTGGCGAAAAGCAGGGTTCCCGGCGGGTCGAGCTCGCCGCGCGTCCAGCCGGGATGGTTGGTGACGTGGTGGAAGGCTTCGGGATGCGGCATGAGCCCGAGCACATGGCCCGTGGGGTCGGTGAGGCCCGCGATGGCGAGCGGCGAACCGTTGGGGTTCCAGGGATATTCCTGCGTGGGCCGGCCTTCGGGGTCGGCATATTGCAGGGCGATGAGGTTTTCGGCCGCCAGCCGCGCGAGGGTGGCCTCGTCGCGGCAGACGAGCTTGCCCTCGCCGTGGCGCACGGGCATGGCGAGCAGCGAAAGGCCGCGTGTGAATACGCAAGGGCTTTCGGGATTGGGCAAAAGATGTACCCAGCGGTCTTCAAAACGCGCGGAGTCATTGTGCCCGAGCGAGGCCTGGCGCTCGAAACGGGCGCCGTCAAGCGCGGGCAAAACGTTAAATGCGGCGTAGGTTTTGTTGCCGTTTATC
>CAMWVJ010000332.1 GCA_947177645.1 uncultured Desulfovibrio sp. | reverse complement strand
GGCGAAAAATTCCACCAGAACCACCCGGGCTTCCTTGGTCATTTGCGCGTAGTTCATCGTTTGCTCCTGCTGTTGAAGGTCAGCACCTTTTTCCGGCCTAGCCAGCGGAGGGTTTTTTGTCAACAGCAGCCGCCACGCACGCCCCGCGCCCGAATACGCCGGCGCCGGAGCTGCTGTTTCAGCGTGCGCTGCCCTTCCCCAGCCGGCCTTCCGCCGTCACGACCTCCCTGCCTTGCCATCGACGGCCAATGTTTATACGCTTGACGGATTAACGCCGCATTTTCCCAAAAAGTGCGGAGAGGAGCCTTATTTTCCCATGATCATGCGCCTTTGTGTGTTTTTCGCCGGCCTTGGCTGCGTCGCCTTCGGGGTGGCCGTGACCACCAAGGCCCTCCTGGGCACCACGCCCATCGCGGCCATTCCCTACTCCATGTCCCTGATCCTGCCTTCGGTCAGCTTCGGCGCCTGCGTCATCGTGTTCAACCTGCTGCTCATCGCGGCGGAGTGGCTGCTCCTGCGCGGGAAGATCCGCTTCTGGGCCATCTTTCTCCAGGCCTTTCTGGCCTGCATCTTTGGCACCTGCGTGGACGGTTCCATGTTCGTGCTGCTCGGCTTTGACCCGCACACCTATCTTTCGCGCCTCCTGTGGGTGGCTGGCGGCTCCCTGCTCATCGGGGTGGGAGCCTTCCTCACCATCCGGGCGAATATCGCGGTGCTGCCCTATGACGCCTTCGTGCTCGCGCTGGCCACGGCCACGGCCAGGGATTTCGGGCGCCTGCGCATGCTCTGCGATGTGTGCATGAGCGCGTTCGCGCTTTTGCTCTGCTGGCTCATACTCAATGACCTCGCCGGCGTGCGGGAGGGCACAATCCTCGCCAGCCTGTTGACGAGCCCGGTGATCCGCCTCCTGATGCGGCTTGGCAAGAAGGCGGCTTAACAAGCAAAAGGGCCGCGGCATTGGCCACGGCCCCCGGAATTTCTGGTCGGGATGAAAGGATTTGAACCTTCGACCCCTTGAACCCCATTCAAGTGCGCTCCCAGACTGCGCTACATCCCGACGCCCGTCTGTCCTACGCGCCGGCGGCGGCTCTGTCAAGAGTTTTCTCCGCGGGGGCGCGGGCAGACCCCCTCACGACCAGGTGCTCACCACGAGGCCCGAGTCGTACATGTTCTCCGCCGCGGCGCGGAACTGGTGCTCCATGAAAGACTGCACACTGGCCATGGAATCGAGCTGCGGCACCGCGGCCGTCACGTCCGTGACGAGGCTCGGCGCATAGGAGATGCCAAGGCTGTCGTGCGGCGGCGTGTCCTGCACCACATTCAATCCGCCCCATGTGGGATCGAGCGCGATCATGGCCGTCCTCCTGCCGTATCTTCCCATCACCTAGCCGCGCCGCTTTTGGGCGCGGCGCTGGCGGCGTTCGTGCTTTTTTTGCGGCGCCACCGGCGGGGCCGCTTCCACCTGCGGCGCCTCGGGCACCAGGCTGTCGACCGTATAGTCGCCCAAAGGGCGCCGTCCTTCAAGATAGTCGCGCGCGGCGGCCACGGTTTTGCCGAACTGGGCCATGTTCCTGCGCGAGACCGGCTCCCCGCGGGGGTTGATAGCCTTGGCCGGGTTGATGAAGGTGCCGTTCTGACGCAGGCGGAAATCGAGGTGCGGCCCGGTGGAAAGCCCGGTGCTGCCCACAAAGCCGATGACCTGCCCCTGGCGCACGCGCTGCCCCTGTTTGAGGCCGCGCGCATAGCCGGAAAGATGGGCGTACATGGATTCCAGGCCGGCCGCATGTTTGATGATGATCTGGTTGCCGTAGCCGCCGGCCCAGCCGCGCTTGGTGACGACGCCCTCGCCCACGGCCTTGACCGGCGTGCCCGGGGGCGCCGCGTAATCCACGCCAAGATGCGCCCGCCGCGAGCCCAGGATGGGGTGGCGCCGGCTGTGCGTGAAGCGCGAGGTCAGGCGCGTGAAGGCCAGCGGCGCCTGCAGGAGCGTCTTGTGCAGGTTCTCGCCCTTGCTGTTGTAATGCTGGGCGCGGCCGCTCCCGTCCCGGAACAGGAAGGCCTCGTAGGTCTTGCCCTTGTTGGTGAAGCTCGCGGCCAGCATGCGGCCGTAGCCCTTGTATTCGCCCTCGCGGTAGCGCTTTTCCACAAGCACGCGGAAGCTGTCGCCCTCCTGAAGGTCGCGGATGAAGTTCACCTCCGAGCCGAAAAGCTCGGCGAGGCGCAGGGCGAGCTGCGGGCTTTCGCCGATGTCGGCCACGGCCTGGAAGAGATTGTCGTCGATGACGCCCTCGGCCGTGGTGAGCAGGGTGACATACTCGATAGGCTCCACGCGTGCCTGAGGGGCCTCGTCCCCCTCCACCACGAGGCGGCGGCGCCCGTCGATCTCGTACTCGAAGCGCTTGACCCGGCCCGAGTCCGGGTCCGTCACCACCACATAGGGCTGACCTTCGCGGAAGGAGCGCAGCGAGAACACGCGCCGGGCCGCGCTCACATATTGCTGGATGCCGTCGTCCGCCGCATTGCCGAGCACCTTGGCGATGGTGTCGCCCTTTTCCACCACGCCGTGCGTGACGGACTCGTCAGCGGGAGGGGCGGGGGAACTGCCGGGGCCACTGGCGGGGGG
>CAMWVJ010000331.1 GCA_947177645.1 uncultured Desulfovibrio sp. | reverse complement strand
ATTGAGGTCGATCTCGATGTTCAGCGGGTCCAGCACGGAGATGACGATGGGAAGCCCGGCCCAGAACATGCTGCCGTAGGTCTTGCTGGTGCTCGCGGTGGTGAGCGGCGAGCCGTGGGCGAAGTTGAAGCCCGGGGTCAGGCCCGGCACGGTGAGGCCGAGGATGCCGTCCGAGGTCTCCCAGGGCTCGGCCTCGTTCACCTCGGCAAGCCCGCGCAGCGAGTTGCGCCCCAGCATGCCGTACATGACCCAGGGCGTGACCTCGTAGCCGTCAAGGGCGATGGGCAGCGACACGGCGAAAAGGTCCATGTTGTCGAGGTAGCCCGCGCGGTCGCTGTGCCTGTCGAAATAGTCCTCTCCGAAGTTGTCGTTGACCGGCCGCATCCACAGGGCGGTGAGGCTCACGGCGTCCGTGAACTTGTAGCTCGCCACGATGCCGGCCACGTCGGCGTCCATGATGGCCGAGCCGCCGGCCGCGTTGGGCAGCGCCAGGCCCTGGATGCCCATGCGGAAGGAAAGGTCGGTGGCGGGGACCGCCCAGTCGATGTAGGCATTCTTGAGCTTGATGACCTTGGTGGAGTCCGCGCCGAGCGCGCCGCCCTGCTCCGCCATGCCCCAGCGCTGGTCGCCGATCTCGATGCCCACCGTGCCCGAGAGCGACTCGGAGGCAACGGCGTCCAGCTGGAGGCGGACGCGCTGGTTGGCCTCAAAGGTGTCGTTGGTGTTGGTGCGCGTCTTGGGGCCGGGGCCCGGCTCCCGGTACTTGCTGTAAAGCTCGCCCGTGCCCGCGCCGAAGCCCACCAGCCATTCGCCACTGATCTTGAAGTCGATGGCCCGCGCCGGCGCCCCCGCGCCGAGCAGCAGCGCCGCCGCCAGGAACAGGGTGCAGAGCAGTTGTTTCCCCTTCATCTTCCCCTCTCGCCTCGTCTTCATGCTCCCTCCTCAGGGTTTTTCGCCGGCCACGATTTGCGGCCGGCCGCTCGTGCGCACACAGGACATGACACGGGCAGTCACCAGTGTCAACAAATTAAAAAACGTGCTACTACATTTTTTCCTTGGTGTGCTGAAGGAGGATGGCACAGGGAGTTCGGCCTGTCAATAAAATTGAAATTCATTTTCGATGGAGAATATTTTTGTCTGTCCCGCCACCCGCTTCCGGCCGCTCACCCCCAACCCATCCCCTGCACGGCGTTGTCCGCGCCCGGCCGCATAAAAGCGGAGCTTGGGCCGCTCTCTCTTCCTTGCCAGCCGCGGGATGTGAGGGCATACAGAAAGGAGACGACGCAGGACGAGCGTGGCGCCATATTCGGGGCCTCATCAGAGGGGACACGCATGGACGGGAAAAGAATGACGGCGGATCAACCGGCCCAGCGTATCAGCGCGCTCTTGCTGGGCGTGGCCGTGGGCGACGCGCTGGGCGTGCCCGTGGAGTTCCGGCCGCGCGGCAGCTTCCATGTGGACGGCATGTGCGGCCACGGCACCCATGACCAGCCCGCGGGCACATGGTCGGACGATACCTCACTCACGCTGGCGCTGGCCGACGCGGTGGAGGGGGATGCGGTCTCGCTGCCGCGCCTCGCCCGCAACTTCATCGCCTGGCACGATACAGGCGCCTTCACGCCGCATGGGGAGGCCTTCGACATGGGCAACGCCACGGCCCGGGCCATCGCCCGCCTCAAGCGCGGCGTGCCCCCGGAGCAGGCTGGCGGCACGGATGAGCGCGACAACGGCAACGGCAGCCTCATGCGCGTGGCGCCCCTGGTCTTCCTGCGGGCTGGCCGCAGCGCCGAGGAACGCTTCCGACTCATCAAGGCCGTCTCGTCCGTCACGCACGCCCATGCCTGGTCCGTGACCGCCTGCTTCCTCTTTCTGGAAGTGCTGCGCAAGCTGCTGGCGGGGAGGGCCAAGGACGAGGCCTATGCAGAGCTGCGCGCGGAACTGGCCGCGCCGTGGCCATTTCTGGATGCCGCAGCGCTGGAAAAATTCCGCCGTATCCTCAAGAGGGACATCCGGGATGTGCCGGAAAGCGACATCGCAAGCAGCGGCTTTGTGGTCGATACTCTCGAGGCCGCGCTCTGGTGCTTCCTGACGACGGGCAACTACAAGGACGCCGTGCTGAAGGCCGTGAACCTCGGCGACGATACGGACACCACCGGCGCTGTCACGGGCGCCTTGGCGGCCATGGCCTACGGCCTCGAGGCCATCCCGGCGGAATGGATCGCGCAATTGCAGGGGCGCGGCCAGCTCCTGCGCGCCGCTGATGGCATGCCCCGCGCGCTCGCCCACGATTGAAGAGACCGGCAAGGGGCACACCCCGGACCTTTACCTTTCCCCTCACGGCTGCTACAGGAATCGGGTATCCGGGAGATCCCGAGTGAGTCACAGCTGGGTAGCGCTAGGAGTCTCTAGTTCTATGGCAGGGAAAGTCGTGCAGCCCCCCGGATACGTTCCTCCGAATCCGTGTCCCGCGCCGCATGTGCGCGGATTACGAGCCGTGCCCAGGCACAGGTCAACTTGCCCCCTGCACAGGGATGGCAAGTATTCAGCAGCACGAAAAAGGGCCAGGAGAACGGCATTTCCTGGCCCTTGAAATCTCTGGAGCGGGAAACGGGATTGATAATATTAAAT
>CAMWVJ010000330.1 GCA_947177645.1 uncultured Desulfovibrio sp. | reverse complement strand
GGATGTAGGGCATGAGCAGGTAGGCGGAAAAGCGCGCATTGCCGGTCACATAGATGAAGATGGCGAACACGAGGGCCGCGATGATGGCCGGCCCGATGGCGAGGCCGTCCAGCCCGTCGGTGAGGTTGACGGCGTTGGACGCCGCCACCATGAGAAAGATGCCGAAGGGCAGGTAAAACCAGCCGAGGTCCGGCGCCCAGCTCTTGACAAAGGGGATGGTGAGCCGGCTGTCGAAAGCCGGGTTTTCCCAGAGCATCCAGATGGCGCAGAAGGCCACGAGGATCTGCGCGGTGAACTTGGCCTTGGCCGAAATGCCCCGGTTCTGGTGGTGGCGGAGCTTGGTGAGGTCGTCCCACAGGCCCACGGCGCCAAAGCCCACGAACACGAAGAGCGTCTGCCAGACATAGCGGTTGGCGAGGTCGCCCCACAAGAGCAGGCTCACGGCAAGGCTGAACAGGATGAGCAGGCCGCCCATGGTGGGCGTGCCGGCCTTGGCGGCATGCGCGGCCACGTCCTCATGGATGTACTGGCCGCACTTGAGGCGCCTGAGCCACGCGATGAAGCGCGGCCCCACGAGGATGGAAATGACGAGCGCGGTGATGAGCGCCGCCATGGAGCGGAAGGAGATGTAGCGGAAGACGTTGAACGCCGTCCATTCCGCAGCAAGTGGGGCGAACAGGCTATAAAACACGCCCTTCCTCCCTGCCCTCGCCGGCCTGGGCCTTTTCCAGCGCCGCCAGCAGCTCTTCCAGCCGGTTGACGCGCGAGCCCTTGAAGAGCACGACGGCCCCCTGCGGGAACGGGGCTGCCGTCTCCCAGGCGCGCACGAAATCCTCCGGGCCGGTCACGGGCGTCCAGATGGGCGCGGCATGCGGAGCTTCCGCCAGCCCCGCGCGAACGTCCTCGCCGTGGCCTCCCTTCCAGTAGATTGCATCCACGCCAAGGCGCCCGAGCAGGCGACCCAAGTCTTCATGATGCTTGGCCGATTCCGCCCCCAGTTCGCCCATTTCGCCGAGCACGGCCACGAGCGGGAGGCCCGTGCCCCGGGCCTCCTCCGCCGCCGCTTCGAGCATGCGGCGCATGGAGAGGGGATTGGCGTTATAGGTGTCGTCGATGACGCGCCACGGCCCGAGCTCTTTGCGGGCCGAGCGTTGCGGGGGCAGCGGCGCCTCAGCGAAGCCCCGGCGGATCTCGTCTTCGGAAAGGCCGAGCAGGTGCGCCGCCGCCGCGGCGGCAATGGCGTTTTCCGCGCCGAAGGCCCCGTGGAAAGGCGTTGCGGCCGCCAGTCCCTTGCCCGCGAGCTCAAGATGGAAGTTTCCGGCCATCTCGTCCATACGCGCGCTGTAGGGAGTATCCGCCCCGGCAGCGGTGAAATAGACGGGCTTGGCGCCCGAGGCTTGGGCCTCGGCCACGAGGTCCGCATAATCCGCGCTCACAAGGGCAGTCCCTTCCGGGGCAAGATGCGCGAGCAGGCGCGCCTTGTGCCAGGCCACGCCCTTGCCGCCAAGGCCCTCGGTGTGGCCCGGGCCCACATTGAGGATGACGGCGAGATCCGGCCGGAGGATAGCCGCGAGCTCGTCCATGTCGCCCTCGTGGCTGATGCCCGCCTCCATGACCCAGAAGGCCTCGTCGCCATCCGTATCCAGCACGGCGCAGGGCATGCCGATCTGGTTATTGTGGTTGAGCGGCGTTTTTGCGGTCTTGCCGCGCACGGCGAGGATGGCGGCGAGCGCTTCCTTGAGCGTGGTCTTGCCGGCCGTGCCCGTGACGCAGACGACTTTTGCGGCCGTCCTGTCCCGCCAATGGGCGGCGAGGCGCCCCAGGGCCTTGACGGAATCCGGCACCACGAGCACCGGCACGCCCAAGGCCGCGACTTCGGGGAGCGGCCGGGACGCGAGCACGGCCCCGGCGCCGCGCTCAACAGCGGAAGCCGCAAAATCATGGCCGTCCACGCGTGCGCCCGGCACGCAGACGAAGAGCGCGCCCGGGGCGGCCTCCCGGCTGTCAGTGACGGCGCGGGCGAGCACGCGGCCCTCGTGGCCGGCGCACGAGTCCGCAGGCAGGCCGAGCGCCTGCGCCATTTCCCCAACGGTCATTCGCACCGCAAAAGCTCCCGCACCACTTCCTGATCGCTGTAATGGTGCTTCACGCCCTTGATGATCTGGTAATCCTCGTGGCCCTTGCCGGCGATGAGCAGGGCGTCCTCCCGGCCCAGCATGGCGAGGGCCTTGGCCGTGGCCGCGCGGCGGTCCGCCTCGACCACCACCTCGCGCGCGCCAGAAAGGCCGGGCAGCACATCCTCAAGAATGGCCTCCGGCTCCTCGTTGCGCGGGTTGTCAGAGGTGAGCACGGCCACGTCCGCATGCCGCGCCACGGCCTCGCCCATGAGCGGGCGCTTCGTCCTGTCGCGGTTGCCGCCGCAGCCGAAGACGGTGATGATGCGCGCAAAGCCGGCCCCGCGCAGGGCCGTAAGCACATTGACGAGCGCGTCCGGCGTGTGGGCGTAATCCACAAAGACATGCAGGCCCTTGGCGTTGTCCACGCGCTCGAGGCGTCCGCAGACGCCGTTGAAATCTTCCAGTGCGCTCATGGCCGCGGGCATGAGCCCGAGCTCCAGCGCCATGGCCTGCGC
>CAMWVJ010000329.1 GCA_947177645.1 uncultured Desulfovibrio sp. | reverse complement strand
GTCACATGACGCGACCAGCCATAGACATTTTGCTCCTTCATGTAAGTGAGGCAGAGCAAAACGCCGTCCTCGCGCACGGCCCAGATATTGGAGCCCGGCGACTGCTGGAAGCACCATTGCCGGATGCCGCCCCCCTCCACGAGCTGCGGCGCCAGCAGGGAGAGGTCATTGCCCGCATATCCGTCCGATTCCCACGAATAGAAGAGGTCGCGCACATGCGAGCCGGAACGCTGGCAGTGCATGACCGATTGCCCGATGATCATGGGCGCGAGCGCGGAGCTGCCCCAGTAGGACTGCACGGAAATCTGCACATCCTTGGGCGTGATGGCCGCGCCGGAGGAGGTCGCCTTGTATTCCGCGCCGGAAGTCCCGATGAGCAGGTCGCCGAAACTGGCAATCCACTTGATCTCGTCGATGCTGCCCGAGGCCAGCATGTATTCCACGGGGTCGTCGTCCTGAAGCGGGCGGGACTTGCGGAAGTTCTCATAGTCCCCGGTGCGGCTCATGAAAAAGGAGGCCGGGTCATTCCTGGTGCCTCCTAGCACCATGCGCTGCTGGTGGAAGGCGACCGTTGCCGGATGATTGCCGCCGGTGAAGGGGTTCCAGTTTTCCTTGGGCGTGAGCGAGGTGTCGGCCTCATAGTTCTGGTCGCTGAAGCTCGTCTTCCGCGCCACGCCGATGAAGCCATAATAACCCGCGCTCTCCCGATAGACGTTGTATTCCACTGCTCCGGCCACGGCAGTCCAGGAAAGGCTCACCGAATTGCCCACCACCCAGTCGGTGGGGAACTTGCCTGTGACGCCCTTCACCGCGGAAGGCAGGGATTCCACGCCGTCGGCGTCCAGCGCTGTGACGACATAGTTGAGCGTGTAGGTGTCGCTGTCTTCCTTGTCCCCTTTCCAGGAGACGGCAAGGCCCGTGGGCGCGGCGATGCTGTGGTTGAGGGCCACTTCCCGGATGCTCCACTGATAATTGGGGGCCGTGCCGGAGCGCGTGATCTTCCTGAGCGCGTAGTTTTTGTGCGCCAGATAGACCACATCCCCCACCTGCGCGATGGAGAGCCCGTAAACATCGGCGAGCGCGTAGGGGCTTGCGAGCGTCACGCCGGAAACAAGCCCGGCCGGCGCCGCCACCCTGATGCGCCCGGCGCTGAAAATGAGGACATAGTTATTTTCCGGCTCGGTATTGAACTGGAAGGGCAGGAGGACAGCCGGCCCATCCAGTTGGGCCACAAAGCGCATGCCCGGCCTGCGCTCGATGTCGCCATGCAGGTTGGGGATGAAGTTTAGGCAGCACTGGAGGAAGGTTCCGGCTTTTTTCAGGTCATAGCGGGCCGAGAGCGTGGGCGTGACCTCGCCGCCCGTGAAATTGCGGAAGACGATACGCACCTTAGCCCTCCTGCGCGTTCCCTGTCATGGGCGCTTCCGGCCACGGGGTGAGCTCCCCGCCGCCGTCCCAGGGGGCGCCTTCCTGTGCGGGCAGGTCGCGCAAGCTCTGGCGGTAGCTGATGACCGCCGCCCGCTGCTCCTCGGTGAGCGGGTAGTCGGGCGCCACGAGGTAGTCCGTGGCCGCGAGCTTGGCGTCGCGCGCCTGCCGCAACAGCTCGAAACGCTCGGACTCGGTGTCCGGGTTCACGAGCCACGCCGCGTATTCTTCCGCTGCCCTGGCTTCGCAGATTTCCGTCCACGCCGCCTCGGTGATCAGCCCTTCGGCGAGCTTCGCTTCCGCATCCTCCTCGCGCCAGACCGAGCCCTGCCCGGTCTCCGGGTCGTAGAGATTGACCACAGTCGGTTCTGCCGCGGCCCGCGGCGCCATGCGCCGGGCCGAGAACAACGCAGGCGCGGGGGCGCCAGCCTTGGCCGGATCATGCCAGCGCACGCGCACCGCGCCCTGATAGCCATCACTGGCCGAACGGTTTGTCTCTTTGTTACCCGCTTGTTCAAAAACAGCTCCCCCAGCCCCGTAAAAAGTCCCAAGCTGTGCGGACCCTGTGTTGTGGCTGGGGTCGCCACCATACGCATCAGCCCCGCCAAAACCGGCTCCATATGCGCGCACGGCCCCCACGCCAGACCGATCAAAGTGCGCTGCAAATCCCCGCCATCCCGGTGTGTAGGGGGCCTGCGTAGAGAGGTCTCCAAACTTGGTTATCCCGCCATGCTGAGGAACGATAGGAAATTGACGATCTACTGCACGGCCCCCGGCGCCAATAGTAACTGACACCGTCTCCCCTGCAGACAGGCGGATAAGGTATGATTTATAGTCGCCAGACGCCCCGCCAAAAGCATACCCAAGTCCAGACGAATCCAGTGAACCGCCGCTGCCGCCGCCTATTAACAGCACCTCATAAGTGCTTGTAACAGGTGCAGTCCAGTCACCAGAAGTGGCGATCCACTCCTCGCTGTTCAGGAGCAGGTTGCCACCCATGGCGTGAAGGACCCCGTCATCATCCAGTCTCAGGGTCACATCATCGGGGTTGAGGGCGTGCATCTGCGCGTTCTTGGCCCAGTGGCGCGCGGAATAGCGGGGTTTGCCCTCCTCGTCATAGTCCACCGGCATGTCCGGGGCCTTCTCCGCCCAGGCCCGCGCGGCCGTCACCGCCGCCTGCTGGTCCGTCCTGTTGGCGGCCACGATGGCGTTGACCT
>CAMWVJ010000328.1 GCA_947177645.1 uncultured Desulfovibrio sp. | reverse complement strand
TCCTCCCCCTCGGAGCAGATGTCGTGCGGGTGTTTTTTCATAAATTGTGAAAAAAAGCATAATTCAATTTTTTTATACACGGCCTATAAAAAAATTTTTTAATCAGGATTTGCCGCCGGGCTTGCGCGCGGGAAGACGCATGCGCTATGCTCGCGCCGAACGTCCTCGATCCTCAGTCAGGCGGGTGGGCCATGCGGCTGGAACAATTGAGATACCTGATCGCGATCATTGAATGCAGCTCGTTCAACAAGGCTTCCAAGATCCTGCACATCACGCAGCCCGCGCTGACGAGCGCCATCAAGGCCCTGGAGGAGGAGCTGGGCATCCCGCTGCTCGCGCGCAACAACAAGGGCGTCTGCCCCACGGCCTGGGGGCAGAAAGTCTATACCGACAGCGTGGCCTTTCTCGAGCAGTTCGCCACCATGGTGGCCGGCTGGAAGCTCTCGGTGCAGTCGGACGGGCAGGAGGGCACGGTGCGCGTGCTCGCGCTGCCCACCATCTGCGCCTATCTGGCGGAATTTCAGCTCCCGGTCTTTTACCGGGAGCATCCGCACATCTCCGTGGAGCTGGATGAGGTAAATTTTCTCCATTTTTCAGAAAAGCTGCGCCAGGGCGCGGCCAACATCGGCCTCACCGCCGTCCCGGACGCGGGCGCCCGGGACGGTCTGGCGCCGCTCGTCCGCATGGGCTACGAGGCGCTGCCGCTGCTCGCGGACGAATACTGCTTTCTTTTGGGCGCCGGGCACCCGCTGGCGCAAAAGCCCGTGCTGGACAGGGAGGATGTGAAGGCGCTCGCCTTTTGCAGCTACACCTTCGGGCGCGAGCATGAAAAGGGGCCTTTCAGGCAAATCATGCGCCAGCTCGGCCAGAAGCATCACCTCCCGGCCGTGTGCCTCAACAGCCGCGAGACCATCATGACCATGCTCCTCTCCGACCGCTATGCCACGCCCCTGCTGGAAAAGATGATGCTCGGCCACTGGGCCGTGGTGCAAAAGAAGGTGGTCATCCGCAAGGTGGCGGGCGAAACGCTGCTGCCCTGCACGCACTATCTGCTGCACCTGCCCCAAAACCTGCTTTCCGCCCCCGAAAACCGCTTCATCGCCTGGCTGCGCGGCCGCTATGCCGCGCCCTTCACCACCGAGGGGCTATAATTTGCGCTTATAGCCCGTTCATCAAAATTCACAATTGGAACATTTTTCACAAGGCTGCTAGCTTTGGCGCCATGAACCCTCAGGCCAAAGGAGGCAGCCATGCCAACGGAAAGCGGCCCGCATAAGGGCTTTCTGCACACTGCGGTCTTTTTTGTGATCATGATCCTGGGCTGGCTGGTGCCGCCGCTCGGGCTGCCCGAAATGGGCATGAAGATCTGCGGCGTCTTTCTGGCCCTGCTCTACGGCTGGACCTTCATCGGCTTCGCCTGGCCCTCCATGGCCTGCATCCTCGCCCTGGGCTTCACCGGCTATGCCGAGCCCGGGGCCGTCATCGGGCAGGCCTTCGGCCATCCCATCGTGCTCTTCACCATCTTCGTGCTGGTGTTCACCAAGTATTGCGACCAGAGCGGCCTCAACGAATACATGGCCAAGTGGCTCCTGAGCCGCAGGATGTTTGCCGGGCGCCCGTGGGCCTTCACCGCATTTGTGCTCATCGGGACCCTCATCATCGGCTTCCTCATCGACGGGGTGCCCGCGGTGTTCCTCATCTCGGGCCTGCTCTACACCATCTTTCTTGATGCCGGCTTCAAGCAGGGCGAGGCCTATCCGGCCTACATGCTCGCCGGCGTGTGCATCGCCGGTGTGCTCTCCTTCATGTGCAAGCCCTGGATGGGGCAGAACATCCTCGGCATCAATGCCCTGGCCGAAGTTTCCGGCGGCGCGGCCAGCATCAGCAATATCGACCTCATCGCCGTCACCTTCCCGGTCTGCGTGGGCTGCCTCCTCGTTTATACCCTCATCATGCGCTGCGTGTTCCGCCCCGACGTGTCGCCCCTGCGCAGCCTCTCGCCGGAATACCTGGCCTCGCTGCGCGCGGGCATTTCCTTCGGCAGGGAGCAGCAGCTCGCCGCGCTCTTTCTCTGCATCTTCCTCGTCTTCATGGTGCTGCCCAACCTGCTGCCGCGCGGCACGGCCATCGCGGCCTTTTTCGCCAAGTTTTCCATGACGGTCGCCATCACGGTGATCATGGTGCCGCTGTCGTTCATCAGGCTGGGCGGCAAGCCGGTCTTCGACTTTCAGAAGTGCTCGTCGGGCATCAACTGGAACGTCATCTGGATGCTCGCCGCGTCCATCCCCATCTCGGCCGCGCTCAGCGGCAAGGGCGCGGGCCTCGGCGCCGTCATCACCGACTTTTTGCAGACCTTCCAGGCCGGCGGCAGCCCCCTGCTCTTCGTGTGCGCCTTCACGCTGTTCGCGGGCATCATGACCCAGATCACCCACAACGTGACCATCGTGCTCATTGCCGTGCCCATCATCTGGAATCTCGCGCAGGTGAGCGGCATCAACGCCGCGGGCATGACCCTCATGCTCTTTTTGGGCGCGGGCGCGGCCTTCGCCACGCCGGCGGCCTCCACCGTGGGGGCGCTGTCCTTTGCCAACGGCGAGTGGATCGGCGTGGAGCGGGCCTTCAAGGCCGGCTTTGCGGGCTGGCTCGCCGCGCTCGCC
>CAMWVJ010000327.1 GCA_947177645.1 uncultured Desulfovibrio sp. | reverse complement strand
GTGATGAGGTCCACCTCCTGCACGAAGGGCATGTCGCGCATGATGGCGAGCTTCCAGCCCTCGGGGAGCGGCGCGCCGTTGTGGAGGTAGCGCACCGTGCCGCCGCCCTCGTCCAGTTCCGCAGTCCAGCCCGTGGCCGTGGACGTTTCCCCCGCCGGGCTGGTGAGCACCACCAGAAGCTGGCTCGTGTCCCACACCCGGAAGTTGAAGGGAAAAGCCGTTGCCGTGCCGTCGCCGAGAAAGACATTCTTGCTGATGGTGGATTCCAGCATCACCAGGCCTCCCTTGCCTGAAGCCAGGCATCCGGCACGGGAGCCTCGCGGCGCTCGCTCGCATCCTGCCCTTGGCTTTTGGGGAGGGCGAGCTGGTAGAGCTGCTCCAGCTCCTGCACCTTGCCGGAATTGTTCTTGAGCAGCGGCACCGCCACAAGGCAGGCCAACCGGCGCGCCATGGCGAGCACAAAGAGCTCGTCAAAGCGCGCCACCTCTTTCACGTCAAAGGTACAGACCGCGATGGCCGGCGCGCAGTCACAGAGCAGCAGGGCGCCGGCGGCGTCGCTCTCGATGGCGAAGGGCGTGCGCCGGCCGGTCTCCGCATCCTGCCCGAGGCGCTGCACCTTGAGGCAGCCGTCGGGCAGCGCATAGGCATAGCGCCAGACGCCCGCATACACATCGGGCAGGGGCTTGCGGGCCAGCTCCACGCGGCGCGTGGCAAAGCTCCAGGGATAGTCCCGCAAGGCCGCGCGCCGCGCCCTGTCCCAGTAGAGGTTGCACTGGATGGCCTCGGGGGTGCGTTCCTCGCCGGAGGCCACGGTGCGCGTGCCCACAAAGCCCAGGGCCATGTTGAAGATGTCGATCTTGCCCGCAGTGGATGCCATGGCGCCCCCTTGTCCCGGTCGGCCGCCGCATGACCGGCCGGGAGCTCAGCCTGCTAGCCCTTGACGGCGCCGCCGTCGATGTGCATGCCGGCCGCATAGGGCAGGGCATCCTCCCGCGCCAGGGCGGCGAAGATCTTGCCCGCGGTGAAAGTGCCCTCGGGCGTGACCGAAAGCCGCACCCAGGGCTTTGCCACTGCCGCGGGCAGCCAGCGCCAGCCGAGGCGCGCGCCCGCCCCGAGGTCCGCGAGCTTCACGGTGAGGGACGCGCCGGGCACGTCGGCAAAGGTGCCGTCCTCGCTGTCGCTCTCCTGGAGCGTGAGGGCGATGCTGGTGCCACCGGCGGCCGCCTCCACCATCCTGATGCAGAGGGGGATGGGCTCCTCGCGGCCGGGCTTGAGGAAGGAAGTCAGGGCCACGGCGTTGCCCGTGGTGGCTTCGCTGATGTCCTCGCCGTCCAGAAACACGAGATGGGAATCAATGATCATGGCTTCCTCCTCAGGCGCTAGGCCAGGGCCTTTTCGGTGCTGGAGATGACGTCGCACTGGCGGATGGGTCGGCCGTGCAGGGCCGGAACCGCCTTGGAGGCGAAATACTCGCCATAGGTGAGGTGGACGTTGCCCGCGTCGGTGGACTGGAGCTCGAGCGCGGTGAGCACATCCTGGTTCACATACCAGACCGCCTGGCCGCGCATGTTCTCGGGCATCATGTTCTTGGCGCGCACGGTGAGGGCCTGAAGATCCACAAAGCCGGTCTCGCCCTTGCGCAGCGCGAGCTTTGCGGTGTCGATATTGGCGAGGCGCACCACGGCGCGCCAGTCGCGCACGGCGAGGCCGCAACGCCAGGTGTAGAGGTCGCCCCCGCACTGGAACTTGCGCCCGGCCTCATCGGTGGTCATGTACTCGCCGAGGTCCTTGTTCTTGAGGCCGCCCGTGCTGCCGCGCGGGTAGAGGCCGTGGCAGGTGTTGCTGCCCCAGCTGACGAGCCACGCCGAGGTGCACTTGCTGCCCGTGCCCCCGGCGTCGAGCACATGCGGGCTGTTCTTGCCGGGATAGCGCATGGCAAGGCCGTTGAACTCGTCCGGGTTCACGTTGCTGTCGCCATAAAAGAGCGTGCGCGCCACCTTCTGCCGCATGGACTCGGCAAAGGCCAGCGCCTCGGAGAGCCGGAAAGCCTTGGCCTTGTCCCCGTAAAGCTCGATCTCGGCGAGGTCGAGCTCCATGCGGGCCTCGAGCATCCCGCACTGCTCCTTGACCTGGCTCCACTGCGACTTGGACGGCGGCGTGCCCTGGTAGAGCCTGCGCCAGTACACCTCGGGGAGCCCCGTGCGGATGCGCGTGAGGTGCCCGTCGGACTGGTTGGATTCCATCCACTGCACGTCGGAAAGGATGTCATTGGTCTGGTTCATGAGCTCGATGACATCCCCGGCCGGCTCACCCTTGTAAAAGTCCTCCAGCTCGGCCAGCGTGGCCACGAGCCCCTTCTGCTTGGTCATGGTCCTTCCTCCTTATTTCCCGGTTTCCATGTTGCGGTACAGACGCTCCTCCAGCGGCACATCCGCCTTGCCTTCACCATTGGCCCCGATGAAGTCATGCTCGCCCATGGCGCGCCCGATGCGGGCGATGGCGCGGATGACCGCCGGGTTGTACTGGTAGTTGCTCTCGCGCAAGAGGCTGCGCAGGCTGCCGTCCGGGTCAAAGGCCGCCAGCGCCTTGCGGGCGTCGGCCACGGTGGCCTTCATGTGGGCGCCGCCGAAGTCCCGGTCGGCCTGCATCTCCTTCTGCCAG
>CAMWVJ010000326.1 GCA_947177645.1 uncultured Desulfovibrio sp. | reverse complement strand
CACCAAAAAATCTTATTTTTTAGGATTCTTCCGGCACCAGCCCCCGTCTTCCGCTTCGCTCCAGACGGATTTAAGGAAGATTCGTCTACGACCTTGCGCGATATCCCCCAAAAAACACAACCTCTATCACATCCCCAAGCGCCACAACGCGCAAGGGCCGCCCCCTTGCGGGAACGGCCCTTGAAACGGATGCCGAAAAGGACCTAGTGGGCGATGACGCGGAAGTCGTCGCGGCGGTTCTTGGCCCACACGGCTTCGCCGGTGCCGAGCACGGCCGGATTTTCCTTGCCGTAGCTGATCATCTCGAGCTGGCTCGGGTTCACGCCGTTCTGCACGAGATATTCATACGCGGCGCGGGCGCGGCGCTCGCCGAGGGCGAGGTTGTATTCCTGGGTGCCGCGGTCGTCGCAGTTGCCTTCGATGCGCACGCGGATGGCCGGGAACTGCTTGAGGATCTCGGCTTCCTTCTTCAGGACCGCGTCGTACTGGTTTTCGATGTTGTACTTGTTGAAGGCGAAGTACACGCGCGAGTCGGAAATCGTCTGGATGGCGGCGCGCATTTCGGGGCTCATGCCGTCATCGTAGCCGGGCTCGGTGGTGGTCTTCTTCGCGCAGCCGAAGCCGGCGGCCAGGGCCATGACCAGGGTCAGAATAAGAGCGTAGCGTTTCATGTTGTGTGTCCTCCTGAACAGCTGCTCCAAGCAAAAAAACCTTTCCTTTCGGCACCATGCGCCGCTCCATGCGGCGCAGACAGATGGTATCCGGCCTTCCAGTTTTGTCAAGGCGCGAAGCGGGGTTTCGTAAAAGTATTTTTACCCTCCGCGCCGCGCCCGGTTTCCGGGCTTATTTCTGCTGCACGGGCATGCCCCAGCGCGGGAAAAAGGCCTGCCCGTCGCCCGTGGGCACCTGCTTGGCGTCGCCGCCGTGGCGCGTGGTCAGGTAGATGTGGTGCCCGCCGCCGCGCGTGGAGCTGAAGGCGATGAAGTAGCTGTCCGCGCAGAAGGAGGGCTGCTCGTCGCTGCCCGGGCCGAAGGTGATCTGGCGCTCCTCGCCGGTGACGAGATCCTGCACGAAGATGCGCTGGCCGTATTCGGTCATGCGGCTGTAGACCACGAGGGTGCCGTCGGGCGCGAGGTTGGCCTCGGTGTTGTAGGTGCCGTTCTTGCTCACGCGGGTGACACTGCCGCTCGCCAGGTCCTTGAGGAAGATCTGCGGGCCGCCCAGACGCGACGAGGTGAAGGCCATGCGGCTGCCTGTCTTGTCAAAGGTGGGCGAGACATTGATGGAATTGTGCTCCTCGAGGATGCGCTCCTTCTGGAACACATGGTTGAGGAGATAGATGACCGGGTACTTCCCGCGCGAGAGCGCCACGGCCACCTTGTTGTCCGGCATGAAGGAGGGGCCGATGACCACGTTCCCCGGGAAGCGGATGCGCTGCACCTTGCCGGTGGAGCGGTCCCACACGCCGAGGGCGTGCGACTTGGGGTCGATGTGGCTGAACACCACGAAGCGCCCGTCCGGCGACCACGCGGGCGAAAGTGCCTCGCCGGGCATGTTGGTGACCTGGCGAAGATCGCGGCCCCAGGGTTTGACGATCCACACATTGGCGCTCATCTTGCCGGTCTTTTTCACAAAGGCGAGCGTGGAGCGGAAAAAGTCGCCGTTGCCGGTGAGGGCTTCGAGCAGGTCGGCGCAGAAGCGGTCGGCCACTTCGGGGAGGTCCTTGCTGTTGACCTTGGTGTATTCCTTGCCGAAGAGGCGGCCGCCGGTGTTGGTCTCAAAGGCGCGGATCTGCACGGGTTTCGTACCGCTGTCGCCATCCGGCCAGTAGGTGGTGATCACGATGTCCGAGCCGGCCAGCTGGAAGCGCTTGAAATCCAGCGCCGGCGGCTCCCAGCCCTGGAGCACGATGCCGCCGAGCACGGCCTTGGGGTCGGTGAGGCGCGCGAAGGGCAAAAAGCTCAGGTTCTGGTCCACCAGTTTCTGGAGCTGCGCGCCCATGCCCGTGGCCTGCTTGTCCGGCCCTGTGAGCGGCGCGGCCATGGCCATGTTCACGATGTTCTGGCCCGGATTCATGATGTCCACGCGCATGGCGGCAGCGGCCTCGCCCGCGCGCATCCCCAGCATGGCGAGCGCCGCAAGGGCGGTCACGGCGAGGAGAAGGGAAAGTTTTTTCATGGCTCGCTCTTCCGTTCAGGCTTTCGGCAAGGCCGGGGCGCCGGTTCGCGCCGCGGGCTTCACTGCCGGGTAAGGGTAAAGGTGAGGTCCAGCGTGTCGCCGAGGCCGGCGGGCGGCGGCGCCACGGAGCCTGCCCGGCGTATGCCCTGGAGCACGTACTTGTCAAGAAGCGCGTCGCCGCTGCCCTTGAGGATGCTCTCGTCAAGGATCTTGCCCGCCGAGTTGAGGCGCACCTGCGCCGTCGCATGATAGGTGCCGGGCTTGGTCTGCGCCGGGATATACATGGAATTGCGCAGCTTCCAGACAACGGTGCTGATATACTTCTGGAAGCGGCTGTCGTACTTGTCCTGCGCCTTGGCGCCGGAGGATGAGGTCGCCGGCTTTGTGGCGGCAGCCGCCGCCGTGCCCGCCCCGGTAGCGGTGGCGGCGGCCCCCGCCGCCGCCCGCGCGGGGGAGGCCCCCCGGGGCCCCCCCCCCGCGGGGGC
>CAMWVJ010000325.1 GCA_947177645.1 uncultured Desulfovibrio sp. | reverse complement strand
AACCGCCTCACCTGACGAGTTTCGCCTGGCTTTCGGGATAGCGCTCGCCCCGGATCTGGATCTCATTGAGGCGCGCGTTGATGGCCGCCAGTTCCTCCGGGGTGAAGCGCACGTCCAGGCTCCCCAGGTTGTCCTTGAGGCGCGAGAGCTTCTTGGTGCCGGGGATGGGCACGAAGCTGGGGCTTTGCGCCAGTATCCACGCCAGCGCCACCTGCGCGGGCGTGGCCCGCTTTTCCTTCGCTATCTCGTCCACAAAGTCGGCGAGCGCCATGTTTTTCTGGAAGTTCTCGCCCTGGAAGCGCGGGATGGACGCGCGGAAGTCGTTGTTGGCCAGCCTGGTGTCGCGCTTGAAAAGCCCGCTCAGGATGACCTTCCCGAGCGGCGAAAAGGGCACGAAGCCGATGCCCAGCTCCTTGAGGGTGGGGATGATCTCCTGCTCCGGCTCGCGGAAGAACATGGAACATTCGCTCTCCACGGCGCACACCGGGCACACGGCGTCGGCGCGGCGGATGATGTCGGCTTTCGCCTCGGAGAGCCCGAAATGCAGGGCCTTGCCCTCGCGGATGAGCTCGGCCACGGTGCCGGCCACCTCCTCGATGTCGACTTGCGGATCCACGCGGTGCTGGTAGAGCAGGTCGATATGGTCGGTGCGCAGCCGCCGGAGCGAGCCCTCCACGGCCTTGCGAATGGCCTTTGGGCTGCTGTCGAGGCCATAGGCCGTGGCGCCGTTGATCGTGCCGTCCTCCGGGATGTTCCAGCCGAACTTGGTGGCGATGACCACCTTGTCCCGCACCGGGGCCAGCGCCTCGCCCACCAGTTCCTCGTTGGTGTAGGGGCCGTAGACCTCGGCAGTGTCGAAAAAGGTCACGCCCATCTCCACGGCCGCGCGAATGACGGCGATGGAGTCCTTTTTTTCCGGGAAGGGCGGATAACTGTGGGTGAAGCCCATGCAGCCGAGGCCGAGAGCCGAGACTTCGAGATCGCGCAGGAACCGTTTTTCCATGTCTGCCTCCTTGAGGGCGCCACGCGCCTTTCCCTTCCCTACCTCGTTCCGGGCGCCAAGGGGAAGCCGCAAAAAACTTCATGCGGCATTAAGAAAAAATGAATACCGGGGCTGCCACAAGGGCCGCCCTCTGCTATGATGGCCCTGCGCCCGGGAGCTTCCGGGCCACAAGGCGCAGGGGGAAGCCATGCTCCATCCGCAATGGGACATCTTTTTTCAGGTGGTGGAAAGCGGCAGCTTTTCGCGCGCAGCGGCCGCGCGCTCGTGCTCGGCCGTGGCCGTCATGAACCAGGTGAACGCCCTGGAGGAGCGGCTGGGCGTGACCTTGCTCACGCGCTCCACGCGCGGCGTTCGCCTCACCGCCGCGGGCGAGGCGCTGTATGCCGAGGCCCGGCGCCTCGCCCGGGCCGGCGCCGAAGCCGTCGAAAGGGCCAAGATGGCGACAGGCGCCCCGGCCGTGCGCATCGGCACTTCCTTCCTCCGGCCCTGCCGCCCCCTGCTCGAGCGGCTGGACACGCTCCCGGCATCGGTGCGCGGGCGCTTCCAGATCAGCATCGTGCCCTTCTCGGACAGCCCCGGGGATTTTGCCCGCCTGCAACAGCGCCTCGGCGAGGAGGTGGACTGTTTCGTGAGCCCCTGCGACAGCGCGGCCTGGCGCGAGGCGTTCTCGCTCTTCCCGCTGGGGAGCTCGCGCTGCTGCGTGGCGCTGCCGGCGCGGCACCGGCTTGCGGCCAAGGTGCTCCTCACCTGGGCCGACCTCGAGGGCGAGACCCTGCTGCTCGTGGCGCGCGGCATCTCGCCCACGCTCGACCGCCTGCGCGCGGACATCGCCCGCGACCATCCGGGCGTACGCGTTCTGGACGCCCCGGGCTATTATGACATGGAGGTGTTCAACAAGTGCGGGCAGGCCGGCTATCTCATGGAATGCCCGGAAATATGGAAGGGAGTGCACCCCTCCCTCGTCACCGTGCCGGTGGCGTGGGACTATGCACTCCCTTTCGGCATCGTGTCTGCGAAAAAACCGTCCCCGGCCTTCCGCCAGTTTCTCGAGGCGCTGGGCGCGGTGCTGTGAAAGGCAGAAACGCCCCTGCCCGAGCCTTCTGCCCCCGCTTCAGGGGCATCGGTCACGCAGGCCCGGGCCAAAGCCGGGGGCGGCATGGCGACGCCATGGGCGGGCTTGCGCGCCCGCACCGGCATCCTCCCGTTAATCCTGCGGGGCCGCGGGCGCGGAAATCCTCAAGGGCGCGGGTCCGCCATGGGGTTTTTCCCTGCCGTCCAGACCTTTTTGGCGCAGCCAGTCCTTGAGGTGCCGAGCGACCTCCCTGTTGTTCCTGTCGGCCATCATGGCATGAGTATTGCCGTGGATACCAATTTTGGGCAATTCCACCAGGGTCGCGTCCCCGCCGTGCCGGTTTATGGCATCGACGAACTGCCTGCCGCGTTCCCTGATGACGCGCCATGCCTCCTGGTTGAAATTTTCGCTGGGCGTATCAATGATATTGTCGCCAAACACCACCAGGATCGGCATTTTCGTCAGCTTCTCAAATTCACTTGCCGGAACGAGGATCGGCGCGAGCACTTCGGCCGCGAGCTTGTTGGCGGTGGGCACGTCCTGCATTGGCTCATTGTCCGGCAGCACGAACTGGCCGGGCTCATAGGCCACGAT
>CAMWVJ010000324.1 GCA_947177645.1 uncultured Desulfovibrio sp. | reverse complement strand
GTGCCCGCGCAGGCCCCGGCCATCCTCGCGGCCATGAGCGTCAACTGGCCCATCTATGTCATCTTCCCGGTGTTCGGTGCGGTGCTCCCCGCCCTCTTCTGCGGGAAGCCGCGCATGGCGGGCTGGATGAGCGTGGGTGTGCTGCTCATGACGGCGCTGCTCGTGCTCATCTTCGGGCGCGAGCTCGACACGCTCTCCTTCTGCTTCGCTCTTATCGTGCCACTGGTGGGCGCCATCAACATGGCCTACGCGGTTGGCTACATGTCGCACAGCCATTCGCAGTGGCGCTTCTACTGCGCCTTCACCTGCATGTGCGGCGGCCTCGTGGGCATGTCGGCGAGCCAGTACCTCCTGAGCTTCTTCCTCTTCTGGGAGATCATGAGCTCGTGGACGCTCTACATGTCCATCGCCCATGAGGGCGACCGCGACTCGCTGCGCGAGGCGTTCAAGTACTTCCTCTTCAACCTCTTCGGCGCGGGCTTCCTCTTTGTGGGCCTCGCCGTGCTCGGGCCCTTCACGCCCTTCAACCCGACCCTGCTCACGGGCATCCTCGGCGGCATCTCGCCCTGGGCCGCGTGGCTCGGCATGGCGCTGCTCGCCATCGGCTTCGTGCTCAAGGCGGCGCAGCTGCCCTTCCGCATTGACTGGCAGATGCACCCGGCGCTCGCGCCCACGCCCGTTTCCGGCTACATCTCCTCCGTGCTTCTGAAGAGCGCCATCATCGGCCTTGTGAAGCTCTTCATGCTGCTCGGCGGCGGCTTCGCCCTGGCGGGCCTCGTGAGCGGCTTCGGCGAGAGCGTCATCACCACGGTGGTCATGTGGATCGGCGGCATCACCATCATCATGGCCGCCATCCAGGCGCTTCGGGCCAACGGCATCAAGCTCGTGTTCATCTACTCCACGGTGAGCCAGCTCGGCTACATGGTGCTCGCCGTGGCCGCAGGCGGGGCGCTCGGCTATGCGGGCGGCCTTCTGCACCTCATCAACCATGTGTTCTTCAAGGACCTGCTCTTCCTCATCTGCGGCGCGGTGATGTTCGCCACGCACGCGGACACCCTTGATGACCTCGGCGGCATCGGCCGCAAGATGCCGTTCACGCTTTGCATGTTCGCCATCGCGGGCCTCTCGCTGGTGGGTGTGCCGCCGACGAGCGGCTTCTCCTCCAAGTGGCTCATCTACCACGCGCTCATGCAGGCGGACCAGCCCTTCCTGGCCCTGCTCTCCCTCGTGGGCAGCGTCATCACGCTGGCCTATATCGCCAAGTTCATGCACGCGGCCTTCCTGGGCCAGCCCGGACCGCATCTTGACAAGGTGCAGGAAGCGCCGCTCGTCATGCGCGTACCCATGGGCATCCTCGCCGTGGGCTGCGTGGTCACGGGCATCTTCCCCGGGCTGCCGCTCATGCATATCAACAATATCCTCGCCCAGTACGGCGCCCAGCCGCTGGATGTGGGTATCTCGGGCATCCTGTCCGGCCCCGGCACCTGGAACGCCACGGGCATGTTCGTGATGATGGCGCTGGCCTTTGCGGGCGGCGTCTGGTTCGTGCGCCGCTTCACGCGCCTGCGTGAGATCGACGTCCACACCTGCGGCCTGCCCACTGACACGGCCACCAGCCGCATGACGCCCGCGAGCATCTACGGCGACCTCGTGCGTATGCTCGGCGGCGACAGCGCCCCGAAGGAGAACCGCTCATGAGCGACACCCTGCTTGCCATCCTGCACATGTGCATCTTCCCCGGCGGGGCCTTTGCCCTGATTGTGGGCTTCCTCTTCAAGGGGCTTGACCGGCGCGTGGAGGCGCGCCTCCAGCGCCGCGTCGGCCCGCCGCTCATCCAGCCCTGGCTGGACGCGGCCAAGCTCCTCACCAAGGAGACGCTCATCCCCAAAACGGCGGTGCGCTCGGCCTTTTTGCTGGCCCCGGTGTTCGGCTTCACGGGCATGGCGGTCTGCGCGGCCTTCATTCCCATCCCCGGCGTCTTTGACGGGCTCTTCAACATGGGCGATTTGCTCGTCATCTTCTACCTTTTGCCCATTCCGGCCATGGCGCTCATGCTGGGCGGCTCGGCCTCCAGTTCGCCTTTCGGCGCCATGGGCTTCTCGCGCGAGATGCTGCTTATGCTCGCCTACGAGACGCCCCTGCTCATGATCCTGCTGGCCGTGGCCATGCTCGTGGGCAAGGCCATGAACGGCGGGGCCTGGGGCGCGGAGTTCTCCCTGCTGCACATTGTCGCCTGGCAGCAGGAATACGGCTCCCTTGGGCTGAACCCGGCCATGATCCCGGCGCTCATTGCCTATCTCATCTTCCTGCCCGGCACCATGGGGGCGGCCCCCTTCGACAGCGCCGAAGCCGAGACCGAAATCCTCGAAGGTCCCCTGCTCGAGTACGGCGGCCCCCTGCTGGCACTCTTCCAGGTGACGAGCGCGCTCAAGACCTTCGTGGTGCTCGGGCTTGGGGTGGCGCTCTTCTTCCCCGGGACCATCTGCGACTGGTGGCCCGTGAACCTTGTGTGGTTCGTGTTCAAGTGCCTGGTGCTGATGCTCATCTCGCTCACCATCGTCAAGTCGGCGACGGGGCGCTACCGCATCGAGCAGGCGTTCCGCTTCTATGTGACCGTGCCCACCGGGCTCGCGCTGTGCAGTCTCATTCTTGTCTGGGTGATGTAAGGAGGCAGCCG
>CAMWVJ010000323.1 GCA_947177645.1 uncultured Desulfovibrio sp. | reverse complement strand
GGCTGTTTTTGACGGATAATTTCGGCATTACAGATGCAGCACAGGCGCACCACCAACTCAAAAGTATAACAAAGCCAAGCAGAAAGTCCGACACGGACATTTACAAGGAGGCCAGTCATGACTGTGCGCGATGTCCTTTCCACCTGCATCTTCCGCAAGTACGCCAAGGGCGCCGGGCGCGCGTCGCGCGGCGAATTTTTCGTCTATTTCGTCTTCTATTTCCTCTTCTGCACGCTTTGGAGCCTCGGCATCCTGGGCCTGATCCGCGCGGCGGGCGACATCAATTTGCTCGATTTCGTCCTGAGCTATGTGCCCTTCATCTTCCTGCCGCCCATGCTGGCCGTGAGCGTGCGCCGGCTGCACGATTCCGGCCGCTCTGGCTGGTTCGTGCTCCTGCTCTTCGTGCCGCTCATCAACCTCTTCTGCATGGCGCTGCTCTGCCTGCCGGGCACGCCGGGGCCGAACCGCTACGGCCCGCAGCCCGAGGGCGTGCGCCTCGGCTGAGGCGTGGCGCGGGCCTAGTCCCCAGCGGCCAGCGCGGCGGCGAGCACGCGGAAGAGCACGCGCGAGGCGCGCGGCGAGGTGTCGCCCCGGGCGCGGGCGGCTCGTGCGGCGTCCACGGCGCGGAGCAGTTCCGCCTCAGCCTCGGGGGAAGCCGGGGCCGCGCTGTGCCTGAATTCCTCCAGCAGCGCCGGCACGTCGGAAGCCGGCGCTTCCAGAAGGCGCGCCCGCCAGTCTTCTGCCGCGTGAAAGCGCGCCACCTCGGCCGCGTCCCGCGCCTGGCGCCCGGCCATGGCCCGGCGCAGCGGCTCCTCGTCCACATCGCGCATGAGGCGCCCGATATACTGCTCCTGCCGGCGCCGGCCCTCGCGGTCGGTGAGGCGGTCGAGCAGGTCCATGGCCTCGGCGAGCTCGGGCGTGAGCGGAAGATTCGCGCGCTCGGCGGCGGTGAGGCGCGCGATCTCAAGGCCCAGGGCCTGGCGGGCGTGGCTGCCCCGCTTGTTGGCGGAGCGGCTGGGCTTTTCCTGGCGGTCGTCTTCCGGGCGCGGGGCGGAACGCTTGCGCGGCATGGGGCCTCCTTTGCGGTTCAGAAACAGAGCCCGAGGATGACGCCAACGAGCACCACCGGCGAGATGATGCCGTTGAGCGTGAAAAAGGCCATGTTGATGTGCGTGAGGTCATCGGGCTGCACGAGCCTGTGCTCCCACACGAGCAGGGCGGCGATGCCGGCGCAGATGGCGTACCACGGCCAGCCGAGCCCGGCCGCGAGGCCCGTGAGCGCGAGGAAGATGACCGTCATGACATGCGAGAAGCCGGCCAGCGCGAGGGCGGTCTGCGGGCCGAAATCGGCCGGGATGGAATGCAGCCCCTGGGCGACGTCGCAGTCGAGATCCTGAAAGGCGTAATAGATGTCAAAGGCGCCCACCCAGAAGGTCACGGCGAAAAAAAGCAGCACCGGCGCGAGGCTCATGCTTGAAGGGTCCACGGCGATCCAGCCGGCCAGCGGCGCGAGCCCGAGAGTGGCGCCGAGCCAGTAGTGGCAGAGCGGCGACACGCGCTTCAAGAGGCTGTAGGCCCCGGCGAAGAGCAGGGCCGGCACGGAGAGCCACAGGCAGAGAGCGTTCATGGCGGCGCAGGCGACGATGAAGATGGCGGCCATGACGCCGCAGAAGGCCCAGGCCTGGCCCATGCTGATGGCGCCGGTGACGAGCGGGCGCCCCTTGGTGCGCGGGTTTTCGGCGTCGATGGCAACGTCCGCGATGCGGTTGAAGGTCATGGCGAAGGAGCGCACGGCCACCATGGCCACGGTGAGCAGCACGAGGGCGCGCCACGGCGGCAGCCCGCGCGCGGCCAGCACGGCCCCGGCCCAGGCATAGGGCAGGGCGAAGATGGAATGCTCGATCTTGATCATCCGGCAGATGTCGCCGAAATGGCCGAAACTGATGCGCATGGCTCGCTCCGCGGAAAGGCCGACCCCGCGCCCGACATTGGACGCGGCGGCCGGAATGGCGTAGAACGGCCATCATAACGCGCTCGGCGCCGGCTTACAAGCTGGCGCGGGCGCATCTGCACCAGAACGGAAAAGGAACATCCATGCCCCACCATGACCGGGCCGCCCCGGAGTCTCCCGCCACCGACATGCCCCAGCCCCGCCATGACGACGTGAGCGGGCTGCACCTGCTCGGGGGCGGCTCCCTGCCCTCGGTGAGCGGAGGCCCCACCGCCGCCCTGCTCGAGGCCTTCCCCAACCGCTATCCTCACCGGCCCTATGTGGTCAGCATCACCTTTCCCGAGTTCACGTCCCTCTGCCCGGTGACCGGCCAGCCGGACTTCGGCACCATCAGCGTGGAATACGTGCCCGACGCCCTGTGCGTGGAGTCCAAGAGCTTCAAGCTCTACATGTTCGCCTTCCGCAATCACCAGTCCTTCATGGAGAGCATCACCAACACCGTCCTTGAAGACCTCGTGGCCGTGCTCGCCCCGGCCTGGTGCCGGGTGAAGGGGCTTTTCGTGCCGCGCGGCGGCACGCGCATCCACGTTTTCGCCGAGGAGTTCAAGGCCCTCCCGCCGGAGAAGGACGCCGCCGTGCGCGCCGTGGTGGCCGCGTGGCGCGCCGAGCAGGACCCGCACCGGCCGTGACACTGGGGGGGCCGGCGCAAAGGCTTGCGCGCCGCGCCCGGCTAAGGCA
>CAMWVJ010000322.1 GCA_947177645.1 uncultured Desulfovibrio sp. | reverse complement strand
CTTCCGCTGCGCTCCAGACGGATCTAAGGAAGATTCGTCAACTGCTCAGTATAACAAAATCTTAAAAAAACGCCTGACGAAACGAGCCGCCGGGAAGTCTTCGGACTCCCGGCGGCTTGTTTCGTCTGTAAAACAGTTCCTCAGGCGTAAATCTGCGGGTCCTTGAGGGCGGTGTCCTTGTCCACGGGCACGCCGCTGCCCTCGTAGGGGATGCGCTCGAAGAGCTTGCGGTGCGGCGTGAGCGCAATGTGGAAGTACTGGTTCTGCGGGATATGGATGTAGGGCACATCTTCGGTGCGCTGGCGCAAAAAGAGCGACACGAGCACGCGGTTGATGGCCTGATGCCCGAGGATGAGCAGGGGCTGGTCGCCCGCGAGGAAGAGCGCGCGCCTAAGGCCCCGCTGCACGCGCTCGCGCAGGATGGCGTAGCTTTCGCCGTTGGGATAGGCGTAGGCGTACTTGTCCGCGTTGCGGGCCGCCGTGACCTCGGGCATTTTCTCGCGGATCTCCGAGTAAAGCATGTTCTCGCAGTCGCCGGCCCAGATCTCGTCAAATTCGCGCAGGGCCATGACATGCGCCTCGGGGTGGCTCTCCAGCAGGGGCGCGGCCGTCTCGTGGGAGCGCATCCGCGTGGAGGTGAACACCCAGTCGATGGGCCGCCCCTCCATGTGGCGCGCCAGCGCCTGGGCCTGGGCGCGGCCCTTGGCGGTGAGCGGCGGGTCGCCGCCGATGCGGCCCTGGACGTTGAACTCGGTCTGGCCGTGGCGCGCGAGGTAGAGGCAGGGCGTCCACACACTGACCACGATCTCGCGGATGGCCGAATAGTAGGGCGAGCTCTCCAAGGGGCGCTCGGCGAGCACGCGGTTGGCCGTGGAATCCACGCACATCCAGTATTTTTCGTCCGTCAGCGGGTCGTAGATGGTCTCGTAATACTCGATGCGCTGCATGAAGCTCTTGAGCGCCTCGTCCTTGGTGTAGGAGGCGTACTCGGGCAGGTCGGCCTTGCGCCGGATGCAGGCGTTGAGCAGGAGCGGGTCTTCGTTGACGCACTCCACAAAGAGCACGGGATGGTCGCGCAGCTTGGACTCGATGAACTGGCGCCGGGCGCGGCTCGCGTTGGTGGCGTCAAGGATGGCCACCTCGCCGTCGCCGGAGGCGAGCCAGGACTGCGCCTCCTCCAGGTTGCGGCGGGCGATCATCTCGCGCGCCTGGCGGCCGAAGCTGTTGTCGGGATTGTAGAAATCCGGCTCCGTGGATTCGGCGCCGAGCAACTGGCGGCGGATGTCGCCATTGTTGAAGATCTTGGCGGCGATGCCCTCGGCCAGGAGCCCGTCGCGGATGCGCCGCGCCATGGTGGATTTGCCCCGGCCCGGCAGGCCGACCATTGCCACATAGAGCTTGTGCATCTCGTGCCTCCGTGGGTGGATGCGGGCGCCGGGCGCGGCGGAAGGCGCCGTCAGCGCACGGTGAGCCGCAAAAAGCGCTTCTTGCCGAGCCTGACCTCGTAACTCCCGGCCGCAAGTGGCGCCGCCGCGTCGTTCACGCGCTCACCATTGACGCTGAGCGCCCCTTCCTTGACAAGGCGCTTGGCCTCGGCGCGGCTCTTGACGAGGCCCGCAGCCTCGAGAAAGGCCGCCGGACTGCTCGCCTCGCCCGCGGCGCAGGCATATTCGGGCGCGTCATCGGGGAAGGAGCCGCCGGCAAAGACCGCGTTGAACGACTGGCGGGCGGCCCTGGCCGCATCTTCGCCGTGGTAGCGCGTCACCATTTCGCCGGCGAGGTCTTCCTTGGCCGCCTTGGGGTGGACTTTGCCGCCCTCCACCGCGGCACGCAGGGCCGCGATGTCCTCGAGGCTTTTGGCCGAGAGCAGCTCGTAGTAGCGCCACATGAGATCGTCGGAAATGGCCATGAGCTTGCCGAACATCTGCTCCGGCGCCTCGCTGATGCCCACATAGTTGCCATAGGACTTGGACATCTTGCGCACGCCGTCCGTGCCCTCGAGCAGCGGCATGGTGATGATGGTCTGGCCGGGCTGGCCGTAGTGGCCCTGAAGGTTGCGGCCCATGAGCAGGTTGAATTTCTGGTCCGTACCGCCCATCTCCACGTCCGCCTCGAGCGCCACCGAGTCATAGCCCTGACAGAGCGGATAGAGGAATTCGTGGATGGAGATGGGCCGCTCCTCGCGGAAGCGCTTTTCAAAGTCGTCGCGCTCCAGCATGCGGGCGACTGTGCTGTGCGCGGCGAGGCGGATGAAGTCGGCCGCGCCCATCTGGCCGAACCAGCGGGAGTTGAACTCCACGATGGTCTTTTCCGGGTCGAGGATCTTGAAGACCTGGCTCTTGTAGGTCGCGGCATTGGCGAGCACCTGCTCCTCGGTGAGCGGAGGGCGCGTTTCGCTCTTGCCCGAAGGGTCGCCGATGCGGCCCGTGAAGTCGCCGATGAGGAAGATGACCGTGTGCCCCAGCTCCTGGAAGTGGCGCATCTTGTGCATGACCACCGTGTGCCCGAGATGCAGGTCGGGCGCGGTGGGGTCAAAGCCCACCTTGACGCGCAGGGGGCGCCCGGCCGCCAGCTTGGCGCGAAGCTCGCCCTCGTCGATGATTTCCGCCGCGCCGCGCCGGATGAGCGCCATCTGGCGGTCAATGTCGGTCATGAGTGCCTGCCGGTATCTTGACGTGGAGCCCGGGCCCCCGACAGA
>CAMWVJ010000321.1 GCA_947177645.1 uncultured Desulfovibrio sp. | reverse complement strand
CGGCTACAAGGATGGCGCGCCGCTCCGCCTCCAGGATGTGGCCGAAGTTGTGGACGGTGCGGAAAACGCGCGCCTTGCCGCCTATGTGGCCGTGCGCGGAGCCGGCGGAGCGGACGAGTTCCGCCCGGCCATCGTGCTTTCCGTGCAGCGGCAGCCGGGCGCCAATGTCATCAGCGTGGCCGACAGCGTGACGCGGCTTCTGCCCCGCCTGCAGGAGACGCTCCCGGGAAATGTGCAGGTGCGCGTGGTCACGGACCGCACCGTCACCATCCGCGCCACCGTGCATGACGTGCAGCTCGAGCTTCTGCTCTCCATTGCGCTGGTCATCGGCGTCATCTGGCTGTTTTTGCGCAATGCCGAGGCCACCTTCATCCCGGCGCTGGCCGTGCCGCTCTCCCTCGTGGGCGCGCTCGGCGTCATGTATCTCGCGGGCTATTCGCTGAACAACCTCACGCTCATGGCGCTGGTCATCGCCACGGGCTTTGTGGTGGACGACGCCATCGTGGTCATTGAGAATATCACGCGCTACCTCGAAAGCGGCGAGCGCCCCCTCGAGGCCGCGCTCACCGGCGCGGGGCAGATCGGGTTCACCATCATCTCCCTGACCATCTCCCTCGTGGCGGTGCTCATCCCGCTGCTCTTCATGGGCGACGTGGCGGGCAGGCTCTTCCGCGAATTTGCGGTCACGCTGGCCGTGACCATCCTCATCTCGGCGGTCATCTCGCTCACGCTCACGCCCATGCTCTGCGCGGTGATGCTCCGGCCGGAGCGGCACGGGGCAGCCAAACGCGAGGAACCGGGGCGTTTTTTCGCCCGCCTGCTCGCCTGGTATGAGCGCAAGCTCGACGTGGTGCTCCGCCACCAGCGCCTAACGCTCGCCGTGGCCCTCGCCACAATGGCGCTCACCGTGGCGCTCTATGTGCTCGTGCCCAAGGGCTTCTTCCCGGTGCAGGATACGGGCGTCATCCAGGGCATCGCCGAGGCGCCGCAGGACACCTCCTTCGAGGCCATGGCCGGGCGCCAGCAGGAGCTGGCCGACCTCATCCTGCGCGACCCGGCTGTCGCCAGCGTGGTCTTTTTCGTGGGTGTGGACGGCATCAACCAGAGCCTCGCCACGTCGCGCCTCACCATCGCGCTCACGCCCCTGGCCGACCGCGACGCCCGCGCCCCGGCCATCGCGCGCCGGCTCATGGCCGAGGCGGAGCACGTGCCCGGGCTCTCGCTCTATCTCCAGCCCGTGCAGGACCTGACCATTGAGGACCGCATCTCGCGCACCCAATACCAGTTCAGCGTGGAAGCGCTTGACCGCGAGCAGCTTGACGAATGGATACCGCGCATGACCGCCGCGCTGGCGGAGCTGCCCGAGCTCTCGCATGTGACGAGCGACCTGCGGGCCCCGGGGCGCATGGCGTGGCTCGACATCAACCGCGACGCGGCCGCGCGCCTCGGCATCAGCATGACCGACATCGACAACGCGCTGTATGACGCGCTGGGCCAGCGGCTCGTCTCTACCATCTTCACCCAGACCAACCAGTACAAGGTGGTGCTGGAGGTGGCACCGCGCTTCCGCCTCGGGCCCGGCTCCCTCGGGGACATCCATGTGCGCGGAACTGGCGGCGAGGCCGTGCCGCTCACGAGCGTGGCGACGCTCACGGAAAAGCCGGTGCCGCTTTCCATCGCGCGGCAGGGGCAGTTCCCGGTGGCGACCATCTCCTTCAACGTGGCGCCCGGCTCCTCCCTGGGCGCGGCCGTGGACGCGGTGCTGGGCGAGGAAAAGCGCCTCGGCCTGCCCGCGGCGCTGCGCACAGAATTTCAGGGCGCGGCCCGGGCCTTTCTCTCCTCGGCGGACAACCAGGTCTGGCTCATCCTCGCGGCCATCGTGACCATGTATATCGTGCTCGGCGTGCTCTACGAGAGCTACGTCCACCCGCTGACCATCCTCTCCACGCTTCCCTCGGCCGGCGTGGGGGCGCTTTTGGCGCTCATGCTCGCGGACATGGAGCTCGGCGTGGTGGGCATCATCGGCATCATCCTGCTCATCGGCATCGTGAAGAAAAACGCCATCATGATGATCGACTTCGCGCTAGAGGCCGAGCGCGGCGAGGGCCTGGCGCCCGAGGCCGCCATCCGCCAGGCCTGCCTTCTCCGGCTTCGGCCCATCCTCATGACCACCATGGCCGCGCTTCTGGGGGCGCTCCCGCTCATGATCGGCTGGGGCATGGGCGCGGAGCTGAGGCGCCCGCTGGGTGTGACCATGGTGGGCGGCCTCATCGTGAGCCAGGCGCTCACCCTGTTCACCACGCCGGTCATTTATCTGTGGTTCGACCGCCTGAGCCGGGGCTTCGCGGCCCGGCGCGGCAGGGCTGCGGCGCCGCGTGCGCGCGGGAAGGCGGAAGCATGAACGGGGAGGGGAAGCGCCGCCGTCACGGGCCGGAATTCTTGCCGTGGAACATTTCCGCGCCCTTCATCCGCCGCCCGGTGGCGACCACCCTGCTCACCATCGCCGTGGCGCTGGCGGGCATGGTGTCCTTCGGGCTTTTGCCCGTGGCGCCGCTCCCCGAGGTGGACTTTCCCGTGGTGGTCGCCCGCGCGCGGATGCCCGGCGCCGGGCCCGAGACCATGGCCGCCACGGTGGCTGTCTCGTATTCACATCTGACGCTGCCGACGAATAGAGAGGTGTAGATCTCGGTGGTCGCCG
>CAMWVJ010000320.1 GCA_947177645.1 uncultured Desulfovibrio sp. | reverse complement strand
ACCATGACCACGGGCCGCACGCTCGTGAACATGCCGGCCGCGCAGGGCGCCCTCGGCGATGTCTACAATTTCCGCGTGGCGCCGTCCCTCACCTTGGGCTGCGGCAGCTGGGGCGGCAATTCCGTGAGCGAAAACATCGGGGTGAAGCACCTCATGAACGTCAAGACCGTGGCCGCGCGCCGCGAGAACATGCTCTGGTTCCGCGTGCCCTCCAAGATCTACTTCAAGCTCGGCGCGCTCAAGCCTGCGCTGGAGGAGCTTTCCGACCGCCGCCGCGCCTGCATCATCACCGACGAGACCATGGTCAAGCTGGGGCACGTCCACAAGGTGCAGGAAGTGCTGGAAAACATGGGCATGGACGTGCGCGTGTTCTCGGGCGTGCTCCCCGACCCGGACATCGACACCGCGCGCAAGGCGCTGGACATGGTCAACGCCTTCCAGCCCGACCTCTTCATCGCGCTCGGCGGCGGCTCGCCCATGGACGCGGCCAAGATCATCTGGCTGCTCTACGAAAAGCCGGACATCCGCTTCGAGGACATCGCCCTGCGCTTCATGGACATCAGGAAGCGCGTGGTCTCCTTCCCCGAGCTCGGCAAGAAGGCGCTCATGGTGGCCATCCCCACCACGTCGGGCACGGGTTCGGAGGTCACGCCCTTCGCGGTCATCACGGACAACAAGACCGGCGTCAAGTACCCGGTGGCCGATTACGCGCTCACGCCGGACATGGCCATCGTTGACCCGGAGTTCGTCATGGACCTGCCGCCCTCGCTCATCGCCAACGCGGGCCTGGACGTGCTGACCCACGCCATCGAGGCCTATACCTCGACGCTCGCCACCAACTTCGCCGACGGCCAGGCCATGGAGGCCATCCGCCTCGTCTTCAAGTACCTGCGCAAATCCTACGAGGGTGGCGAGGACAGGCTCGTGCCGCGTGAGAAGATCCACTACGCGGCCACCATGGCGGGCATGGCCTTCGCCAACGCCTTCCTCGGCATCTGCCATTCGCTGGCGCACACCCTGGGCTCGTATTTCCACCTGCCCCACGGGCTCGCCAACGCCATCATGCTGTCCTATGTCATCGAGTACAACGCCACGGACACGCCCACCAAGCAGGGCATGCTGCCGCAGTACAAGTACCCGTGGGTGAAGGGGCGCTACGCGCGCATCGCCGACATGCTGCACCTCGCCGACGACGTGGAGGGCGATGGCCCCGAGGCCCGGGCCGAAAAGACCGCGCGCCTCGTGCGGGCCATCGAACAGCTCAAGCGCGACCTCAACATCCCCAAGTCGCTGCGCGACGCGGGCATCGCCGAGGCCGACTTCCTTGCCAAGCTCGACGAGATGTCCGAGCACGCCTTCGACGACCAGTGCACGGTGTCCAACCCGCGCTATCCGCTCATTTCCGAACTCAAGGAACTCTACCGCAAGGCCTATTACGGCGAACCGCTCAAGGCCGAGCTGACGAAAAACTAGCGCGCTTGCCGGCGGCGCGTCCCTTTGCCGGGGGCGCGCCGCCCGCCGTGAGCGCGCGGAGGCATCATGTCCTTTCTCTCCTGGCTGGAACGCCTCTTCGTGCCCTCCCGGCCTTCGGAAAACGAGCCCGAGGGCACGGTGGAGCTGGAGCCGCAGCACTCGCCCTTTGAGTGGAACCAGAACATGCGCATCGTCACGGCCATCGTCGTGACCTTTATTTCCGCCTGCGTCATGTGGTGGATAGTGGGATGAGCGGCCTCTGGCGGCTCACCGTACGCGAGGAATTCGCGGCCGCGCACGCGCTCCGGCACTACCGGGGCAAGTGCGAGAACCCGCACGGCCACAATTTCGGCGTGGAACTGTGCGTGGAAGGGACGGAACTGGCGCCGGACACGGAGATTTTGCTGGATTTCGGCACGCTCAAGGCGGCGCTGCGCGCGTCCCTCGCCGAACTGGACCACCGGATGCTCAACGAAACGCCGCCCTTTGATGCGCGCAACCCCTCCTCGGAGAACCTGGCGCGCCATATCTTCCGCGACGTGGCCGCGCGGCTGGCGGCAAGCGACGACCCGCAGGCCGCCAACGTGCGCCTCGTGAGCGTGAGCGTGAGCGAGCGCGCGAGCCAGAGCGCCACCTATATGGAGGGGTAGGGGGCGCCGAGCAGCTTCGCTGATGTCAGGCTTTGCCATGCCCTTCCCGCGCGCTGCCTGTGCTGTGGGACTTATGCCGAAATTATCCGTCAAAAACAGCCTTTTTGCTGCTTGCTGCGTCAGAGAAAAATTTTCTTGGTCGAGTACTTGAGTACACTCCCTGCGGAAATTTTTATCTTCCTTGCAAGCAGCAAAAAATCTTATTTTTTAGGATTCTTCCGGCACGAGCACCCGTCTTCCGCTTCGCTCCAGACGGAAGGCGGAATAACCGTCTACCGCAGTGTATAGATGAGCTCATGGCGAAGTCCCTCTGCATCCTCCACGCCAACTGCCAGGGCGACGCCCTGCGGCCCCTTCTGGAGAACACGCCGGCCTTTGCACGGCATTTCGAGATCCGCCAGCTCTGCAATTACACGCGCGAAGAAGTGGCGGACAAGGATCTGGCGGCCTGCGGGCTCTTCCTGCACCAGCGGCTCGCCCCGCGCTGGGGCGAAATCGCAACAGAACGCCTCCTGCCGCGCCTTGGCCCGGACAGTCAGGCCATCATCCTGCCCAACCTCTTTTTCAAGGGCTACTGGCCCTTCTGGACCAA
>CAMWVJ010000319.1 GCA_947177645.1 uncultured Desulfovibrio sp. | reverse complement strand
ATCTACAGCTATGTTCTTTATTTCAATCATTTCAATAGGAGCTGTCTGTTATAACCATCACCGAGCCCACGACACATCTCAGGATCCGGGTAGGCGGGATCTGGTTGTAAAAACATCGGCGCGGGGGGGGGGGGGGGGGGGGGGGGGGCTTTTCCGCGCCGCCGCCCGGCGCCGCCGGTCTCAATAGGCATGGTCGCTTTCCAGCTCTTCACGGGTCACGGGCTTGGAGAACAGCCGGTACATCCAGAACTGGTACAGCAGCACGATGGGCACCATGACGAGCGCCACCACCAGCATGATCTCCAGCGTGTTGGAAGTGGAGGCGCCGTTGAAGGCCGTCAGCGTGGCCGCGGGTTCGATGCTCGAAATGAGCATGTTGGGGTAGATGCCCATGACCCCGAAGAAGGTCACGCAGATAAGGAAGAGGGCGCTGGCGCTCCAGGCGAGCCAGAGGTGGCCCTTGTTGAGCATGCGCGGCACCGCGAGCAGCGCCAGCACGGCCAGCGCGGGCAGCACGATGAGCCAGGGCATGCGCAGGTAATTGCCGAAGATGTTGGTGCAGAAGAAGGTCAGCACCAAAAAGACGATGAGCAGCACGGCCACGGCCACCCAGCACACGCCGGCGGCGGCCAGCGCCCTCGTCTGGAGCTCGTCGCGGCTCTTGATGGTCAGCCAGATGGCGCCGTGCATCATGAAGGCCGCGAGGAAGAAGAGCCCGCCCGCAAGCCCGTAGATGTTGAGCAGCTTGAGCAAATTGCCCTGATAGACGCCGTTGGCGTCAAAGGGGATGCCCATGAAGAGGTTGGCGAAAAACACGCCGAGGAGCAGGCACGCCGCGAGATTGACGATGAAGTGCACAATGTCCCACATGGCGCGCCACGCCGGGCTGTCCACCTTGTTGCGGAACTCGTAGGACACGGCGCGCAGGATGAGCGCGAAGAGCAGGAGCAGGAGCGGCGCGTACAGCGTGCTGAACATGTAAGCATAGACCTTGGGGAAGGCCGCGAAGGTCACGCCGCCCGCGGCGATAAGCCACACCTCGTTGCCGTCCCAGAAGGGGCCGGAGGCGTTGTAGACCATGCGGCGTTCCTCCTCGGTCTTGGCGACCGCGGGCATGAGGGCGCCGAGGCCGAGGTCAAAGCCGTCCAGCACGAAATACACGGCCCAGAGCAGGACCCAGAGGACGAACCAGATGGTTTCGAGCATGATTATGCCTCCTGGGCGTCAGGGCCCTTGATCGCGTATTTGCGGAGCAGGTAGATGTCCAGAATGCCGAGGATGGAATAGACCACGATGAAGCCCAGAAGCGAGATGCTCACGCTCGAGACCGGCACGGGCGAGACCGCGTCGGATGTGCGCATGAGGCCGTAGACGATCCAGGGCTGGCGCCCGATCTCGGCCACGGACCAGCCGAGCATGATGGAGATATAGGGCAGCGGCACATTCCAGACGAGGCTCTTGAGCAGGCAGGGGCAGATGTCCACCCGCTTGCGCTGCCAGGTGGCGGCGATGGCGAGCGCGATGAAGAGCAGCCCCAGGGCCACCATGCTCCTGAAGCACCAGAACACTTCGGAGACCGGGGGCCAGTCCGAGGGCGGGTAGTCGAGCAGGCCCTTCACCTCGGCGTCCATGTTGTCATAGGCGATCCACGAGAGCAGGCTCGGGATGCCGAGGATCTCGACGCTGTTCTTCTCGTTGGCCGGGTCGGGCCAGACGAAGAGATAGAAGGGCACGTTCTTCGCGGTGTGCCAGTGGGCTTCCATGGCGGCCAGCTTGACGGGCTGGTGCGCGGCCACGGCCTTGCCCTGCTGGTCGCCGCTGAAGGCCAGGACGATGGCCAGCACCAGCGTGTAGGGGGCGATCATGCGGAAGGCGCGGTGGAAAAAGTCCGAATGGCTGTTGCGCAGAAGGTGCCAGGCCGACACGCCGAGCACGAAGAAGCCGGCCAGCGTCCACGAGGCGAGGATGGTGTGCGCGTATTCGCCCCAGGCGTAGCTGTTGAACACCACGTCCGCGAAATTGGTGAGCTCGGCGCGGCCGGCGGCCTCGTTGATGGCATAGCCCACCGGGTGCTGCATGAAGCCGTTGGCGAGGATGATCCACAAGGCCGAGGTGTTGCTCGCGATGGCCACGAGCCAGATGCAGACGCAGTGCGCCTTGCGGCCGAGCTTGTTCCAGCCGAAGTGCCACACCGCGATGAAGGTGGACTCGAGGAAGAAGGCCACCGTGGCCTCAATGGCGAGCAGGGAGCCGAAGATGTCGCCCACATACTCGGAATAGCGCGACCAGTTGGTGCCGAACTGGAATTCAAGGGTGATGCCCGTGACAACGCCCAGGGTGAAGTTGATGAGGAAGAGCTTGCCCCAGAATTTCACCTGCCGTTTCCAGAACTCGTCCCCGCTGATGGCATAGCGCGTCTCCATCCAGACGAGGATGACCGACAGCCCGAGGGTGAGCGGCACGAAGATGAAATGGAAGAAAACCGTCGCCGCGAATTGCAGCCGTGAAAGCATCACGACATCCATAATGTCCTCCTGCTACGGAAGCAAAACTTGCCTTGAAATCCCTAGCATGCCCCGGCCCGGATGGCAATGCGCGGCGCGGCTTGACAATCGGCGCGGGCTGGCGCAAATTCGCCCTTGAATCATATTTCACAAGAGAATTTATCGTATGTTCGGTGGACGGGTTATTCCACTTCCCGTCTGGAGCGAAGCGG
>CAMWVJ010000318.1 GCA_947177645.1 uncultured Desulfovibrio sp. | reverse complement strand
CTTCTCTATCGCTCGACGCCGCCGGGCGGCTCGAAGGCTATTCGCTGGAAGCCGCGGCGTGGCGGCCGAGGCTTATTGTCGCGGCCGACGCCCTTCCTCCGGCCGTCGCGGCCGTCAGGGTGTCGCTCACCCCGCAGTTTCAGTCCGTAGATGTAGCCGATTCCGCGGCCGTGTCGATAACGCTGCGCCACACACCCTCCGCCACCTTGCTCACACCCTCGCTGCGCTCCACGGAATTCTATCTTCATTCCGCCAACCCCTCCGGATCGGCTGCGATAGTGAGGGCCATCGCCGCCCGTTTCTCCCTTCTGCCGCTTGCCGAGGCAGTAATGCCGTTGGATTCTGCCGCCCTGCCTCTGCCCGTGCCTCTCGCTCCGGTCATGGATCTGTCCGGCGAACTGGCCGCTATGCGTGCCGCAATGCGTCGCAGTGTGGCTGTCGCCTCAAATGCCGATGCCCGCTTTGCCTCGCCCGGTGCGTTTGTGGCCCGTTGCGCCGCCGTTGCGGGCGAAACGGTGCTTTGGGGCGGAGTGTCGGCGCTCCGTCCGGCGCCTTGTCCGTTGCCGTTTTTTGCGGCTTCCGTCGAGTCGGAGCCGTGGCAGGCTTTCGTCGAAGCGCGTTTCAGCGACGGGTCTGCCTCCGTCTGGACGGGCGGTGCCTCCGCAGCCGCTCCCGTGGCGCTGCTTCCGCTTCTGTCGTGCCCGTCGCCCGACGCCGTTTCGCTCCGCATCGGTATGAAAACGGGCTCGCGGCCTCCTGTCGAGGCTTTCTTTCCCCTCACGCCGTCGGCCGATGGCCTTTCTGCGGCGTTTCTGCACCCCTCCTGCGCTCCTTTTGTGCCGGAGTGGACAGTTGTGCCGGAATTCGCCCCTCCGCAGCCACAGGGCGCTCCTGAGGCTTTTGAGGGCACCTTGCTCGCCGCCCGCATGGCCGCGCCGCTTGTGGCCGAGGCCCGCGCAGTGCTTCCGAAAGCCGTCCACACTCTTCTTCCGGAAGCAGCCACGGCCGGAGCATGGGATTTCGGACGCACGCGTTTCGTGGCGTTCGGCCACGGCGGAATCGATTCCGTGGCCCTTTCTGCCGACCGCCGTTCGCTGGCTACAGGCCATATCGACAGCCGCCGGATAGAATCTCCGCAGGCTGTGGCTCCCGGTGCCGACGGTTCTGTGTTTGCCATTGCGGAAGCGGATCTCGTAAGGCTGCGCGGACGCGCGACCGCCACTCTCTGCCCCCGATGCCTCTGCACGGCTCTCACGCGCGACCCCGTGCGCAACGAGCTGTGGCTATTCGGCCCCGACCCTCATGCCGAGGTGGTGTGCCTTGCGTCGCGTCCATGCCACCGCTACGTTCGTCCGTATTCCATGCCGCAGGCCATTTTGTCGGCCCACTCCGGCAGCTATGCCCTTTATCCGGAGGGGCTCTTGGCCCTGCACGCCGAACAGCCGGCGGAAGCCGCCGTCGTGAGGTGGAGCGTAGCCGTCGACGCTCCTGCAGCCGACCGGATGCGCATTTCGGGAGCCACATTCCATATGGCCGGCACCTGCGCCGACCTTTCTCTGAGTGTGGCCTGCGCGGGCATGCTTTCGCCGGAGCCCGCTCCGTCGCGCACACTGCGCGTGGCCGGCGAGCTGCGGCATGCCTTCCCCATGCGGGTGGTGGCGCGGCCGGCCCGTTCGCTCCACATATCGGTCGCCGGAAGCGTTTCCTCCGACTTCGTTCTCAATAAAATAACCCTCCAACCCTGATTATCCCCCCTCCGATATGGAAACAAATACAAAAACAGCCGATATGCTCCGCGAAGATTGCCGCCGCCGTGCAGCGCGCGAGCTTGCCGAAAACGGCTACGACCCCCTGCGCGGCTTTAAGGCCACAGGACCGCGCACACGCGTCGCAACCCCCGACCCCGATTGCCCCGTGGCCGACGTGCCGCAGGCTATGACAGCCGATCCTGCCTATGCATCAGCCCGCAGCAATCCCCTCGAATGGCAGCGGCTGCGATGCCGCTACGATTTCGAATACTGGTGTGCGCGGTGCGTGATTATCAAAGATAAAAGTTCCGACCGCGAGATTCCTTTCGTGCTGAATCTGCCGCAGCGCGAGCTAACGGAAATTCTCGAGGCCGACCGACGTGCGCGCCGACCCATACGCATCATCATGCTCAAGGCACGCCAATGGGGCGGCAGCACCCTCGTGCAGATGTATATGGCATGGATTCAGCTCTGCATCCACCGCAACTGGAACTCGCTGATATGCGCCCACGTGAAGGACGCAGCCGCCACCATACGCGGAATGTACACCAAGCTTCTGCAGAACTATCCCGCCGACCTCTGGGATGAAGAAGAAAAACCATGTTTCCGGCCCTACGAACGCACCATCAACGTGCGCGAGATCGCAGGACGCGGATGCCGCGTCACCATCGGATCGGCCGAGAACCACGACGCCGTGCGCGGAGCCGACTATGCGATGGCCCATCTCAGCGAAACAGCCTTCTGGCCCCGCACGGCAAAGACCGCGCCCGCCGACCTCATTCGAGCCGTCTGCGGATCCATAGCCCTCCTGCCCGACACACTCGTGGTGCTGGAAAGCACGGCCAACGGCGTCGGCTCCTATTTCCATTCCGAATGGGTGCGCTCGCGCGAAGGCAAAAGCGACAAAAGAGCCTTCTTCGTGCCGTGGTTCAAACAGAAGCTCAACCGCCTCGACCCGCCCGACCCCGCAG
>CAMWVJ010000317.1 GCA_947177645.1 uncultured Desulfovibrio sp. | reverse complement strand
GCCTGGGCCACCACTTCGGCGTTGCGCGTCTGGTGGTCATGGATGGCCGCGGGAAAGGGCACGAGCACGGCCGGCAGCCCGGCGGCGCACAGTTCGGCCACGGTGCTGGCGCCAGCACGGCAGACCGCGAGATCCGCCCAGGCATAGGCCTCGGCCATATCGTCGATGAAGGCGCTCACGCAGTCGGGCGCATAGCCCGCTTCGGCATAGGCAGCGCGCGTGGCTTCAAGGTCTTTCTCGCCGCACTGGTGACGGATCTCCACGCCAGCGTCCCTGAGCCGCGCAAGCAGCCCCGGCATAAGGGCGTTCAGGCTGTGCGCGCCCTGCGAGCCCCCGAGCACGAGCAGCCTTTTCGTGCCCCGCGTTTCAACATCTTTCCGCATATCCGCCACGCCGGCGATGGCCGCGCGCACCGGGTTGCCGGTGAGCACGCATTTCTCCGCCGGAAAGCCCTGCGTGCCGGGGAGAGAAATGCACACCGTCCGCGCCAGCCGCGCGAGGACCCGGTTGCTCGTGCCGGCCACGGCGTTTTGCTCGTGAAGCACTGCGGGCACGCCACAAAGCCGCGCCGCCAGCATGGGCGCGAAGGCCGCATAGCCGCCGAAGCCCGCAACGGCATCGGGGCGAAAGCTGCGCACGAGGGAAAGGGCCTTGCCCACGGCCACGCTCATGCGCGCCGCGGCGCCCACGGCCCGCAGGCCCCGGCCGAGAAAGCCCCGCACGGGCAGCCCGGCGAACTCGATGCCAGCGCGGGCGCAGAGCCGGGCCTCGGGGCCGTACTCGGAGCCCACGAAGAGCAGCCGCGCGTCAGGCGTGCGCCGGCGCAGCTCCTCGGCGACGGCGAGCGCGGGAAAGATGTGCCCGCCCGTGCCGCCGGTGGTCAGGAGGATCTTGTCCATGCGCCCGCCGTGCGCGAAAAGTTGAGCAAAAGGCCCACGCAGAGCATGGTGGCGATGAGGTTGCTGCCGCCGTAGCTCATGAGCGGCATGGGCACGCCCTTGGGCGGCGCCACGCCCATGACCACGGCGAGGTTCATCACCGCGCCCATGACAAGGATGGTGGTGATGCCGAAGGCCGTGAAGCGGTCGCGCAGCTCGCGCTGGCCCATGATGATGCGGTAGCAGCGCCAGAACAGCAGGGCGAAAAGCCCCATGACGATGGTCACGCCCACGAAGCCCATTTCTTCGGCCAGCACGGCCATGATGAAGTCGTTGTGGGCTTCCGGCAGGTAGAACATCTTTTGTCGGCTGGCGCCCACGCCCACGCCGAAAAAGCTCCCCGAACCGATGGCGAGCAGGGACTGCACAAGCTGGTAGCCCGTATTGTGCGCGTCCTGGAAGGGGTCGAGAAAGGCCAAAAGGCGCCGGAGGCGGTAGGGCTCGGCGATGGCGAGGGCCATGGCGCCCGCGCAGGCGAGCCCCAGGGAGAAGAAGATATAGATGAAGCGGGTGCCCCCGGCCACGCACATGAAGAACAGGATGCCCGCGAGCACCACGGCGCTCCCGAAATCGGGCTGAAGCAGGAGCAGGAAGCAGAACAGCCCGGTCACGGCGAAGGGCGGGATGACGCCCCGGCTGAAGGTCTTGATGAGCTGCTGCTTGGTGCTCATGAAATAGGCGAGATAGAGCGCCAGCGCGATCTTCACGAATTCCATGGGCTGGATGGAGACCGGCCCCAGGCGGATCCAGCGCTTGGCGCCGTTGATGGAGGGCGCCAGCGGCGAAAGCGTGATGAGCACGAGCAAAAGCGCGAAAAAGAGCGCCGGATACTGGAGCCGGTAGAGCCAGTCACGAGGCAGGAGCGCCGCGCACCAGAGCGCCACGCCGCCCAGCGCCGCAAAGAGCACCTGGCGCTTGAAGAAGTGGTACTTGTCGCCATTGGCCTGCTCGGCCACGATGCCGCTTGCCGAGAGCACCATGACGAGGCCCACGGCGAGGATGGCGAGGGCGATGGTGAAGAGCCACCAGTCAAAGGAGGCCGGCCCGTTCCCCTCCCCGGCATGGTTCACCGCCCGGGCCACGGGGCTTTTGGCCGGCGCGGGCGTAGCCTGGGGCTTCACAAAGACATTCTTCATGCCAGTTCCCCCACGATGCGTTTGAAATCGTCGCCACGGGCCATGTAATTTTTGTAGAGGTCAAAACTCGACGTTGCCGGGGCGAGCAAAACCGCGTCTCCGGGCTTGGCCGCGCCGGCGAGCTCCCGCACGGCTTCGGCGAGGGTCGCGTGCCAGCTCATGGGCACCACGCCCTCCCACGCCCGCTCAAATTCCTCGCGGCTCGCGCCGAACAGGCCCACCTGCACCACCTTTTCGCGCAAGAGCGGCACAAGGGCCGCGAGGTCGCCGCCCTTGAACTTGCCCCCGCAGAGCAGGCGCACGGGCCGGTCGAAGGCGCGCAGGGCCACTTCCAGTGCAGCCACGGTGGTGCACTTGGAATCATTGACAAAGAGCACGCCGCCGCGCTCGGCCACGCGCTCGAGCCTGTGCGGCAGCGGGCGGAAGCCGGCCACGGCGCGGGCCGCATTGGCCTCGCTCACGCCAAAAAGCCGGCAGGCCTGCCACGCGGCCTCGGCGTTGAACGCGTTGTGAGCGCCCATGAGGCCGCTGCGCGGAAAGCGCGAGGGTCCCTCCTCCACCCAGACCTTGCGGGCGCGCACCGGCCACGCCCCGGAAAGCCCGCGCACGCCCTCGCCGAGCACGGCCAGGTCGCCCTCGTCCTGGC
>CAMWVJ010000316.1 GCA_947177645.1 uncultured Desulfovibrio sp. | reverse complement strand
ATCAACACCTGCGGCAACAAGATCCCCGACATCCGGCTCTCCCGCCTGGTGGTGGATTTCAAGAACGAGCTGGAAAAGTGCCGCGAGCAGGTACAGAACCTGGAATAGCCATGGCAGGCGAAAGACTCATCAATATCGGTTTCGGCAACTATGTGCTCGCCGCGCGCGTGGTGGGCATCGCCAACCCGGCCTCGTCGCCCATGCGCCGCCTCCGGGAGGATGCCCGCGCGGCCGGCCGCCTCGTGGACGCCACCCAGGGCCGCAAGACGCGCTCCATCCTTGTCATGGATTCCAACCATGTGATCCTCTCCTCCATCCAGCCGGAGACCATCAGCCAGCGCTTCGCCCAGGAGGACGCCTGATGCGCCAGGGCATCGCGCTCGTGCTCAGCGCGCCTTCCGGCGCCGGCAAGACCACCCTCGTCCGGCGGCTTCGCGCCGAATTTCCGGCCATCGGCTATTCTGTGAGCTGCACCACGAGGCCCCCGCGCGCGGGCGAGGTGGACGGCCGGGACTACACCTTTCTCAGCCGGCCCGACTTCGAGCGGCGGCGCGCGGCCGGCGAATTCGCCGAATGGGCCGAGGTGCACGGCAACCTCTACGGCACGCCGCTCTCCCCGGTGGAGGCCATGCTCGCCGAGGGGCGCGACGCGCTCTTCGACATCGACGTGCAGGGCGCGGCGCAGCTCAAGCTGAACCTCGAGGCCGCCACCTTCGTCTTCATCCTGCCGCCGAGCCTCACCGAGCTGGAGCGCCGCCTGCGCCTGCGCGGGCAGGACGACGAGGAGGTCATCGAGCGCCGCCTCGCCAATGCCCGGCGCGAGCTGCGCGAAGCCGCATGGTACGACGCGCTGGTCGTCAACGACGACCTTGACGGCGCCTATGACCGCCTCAGGGCGGCCTATCTCGCCGCGACCCTGGCCCCGGCCCGCAACCCCCGGCTTGTGGATTCCCTTCTCGCCACCTCCTGACACGGCGGTATGCCCATGCCCGAGCTCATCGTCGCCCTCGACCTCCCCGACCGCGAAAAGGCGGTCAGCATGGCCCGCCAGCTGCGCGGCGTCCTCGACTGGTGCAAGGTGGGCCTCGAGCTCTTCACCCTCGGCGGCCCGCGCCTGCTGGAACGCCTCAAGGAGCAGGGCTACCGCGTCTTCCTCGACCTCAAGTATTACGACATCCCGCACACCGTGGCCCAGGCCGTGGGGGCCGCGGCCGTTCTCGGCGTGGACATGCTCACTTTGCACTGCCAGGGCGGCAAGCGCATGTGCCAGGCGGCGGTGGAAGCCCGCGACGGCGCCTCGGACGCCTGCTCCGCGCCGCTGCTCTTCGGCGTGACCGCGCTCACGAGCTTCGGCCCCGGGGAGATGCCCGGCATAACAGCCCATCCCGGCGTTTTCGCGCAGGATCTTGCCGCCGGCGCCGCGCGCTGGGGGCTCGACGGCGTGGTCTGCTCCGGCCACGAGGTGCGGGACATCAAGGCCGCGTCGCCCGGGCTTGGCTGCCTCTGCCCCGGCATCCGCCCCGGCGGCGCCGACGCGGGCGACCAGCGGCGCACCATGACCCCGGCCGAGGCCGTGCAGGCCGGCGCCGATTATCTGGTGGTGGGCCGACCCATCATCGAGGCCCCCTCGCCCGCGGAAGCGGCGGCCGCCATTGTGGAAGAAATGCGGGCCGCGTCCGTGGCGCCCGCCGCAGAATAAAGCACCAGAGGAAACCATGGCCGAGTCAGCAGCCACCGCCGGACAGAACAAGACCGATGTGCGCGGGGTGTTTTCCACCCAGGAGATCCGCAAGGTCGGCACGGGAACGACCACGCGCAAGACCGTGCAAAAGACCTTCTGGTTCGTGGAGCAGCACGGGGACGTGATCGAGTGCCAGCCGCTCAACGCCAACTATGTGCCGAGCGGCCCCAAGCGCAAGATCACCATGGACGAGCTCATCGCCAAGTTCTCGCCGGAGCCGGAATTCTACCAGATGTCCGTGTATCCGAAGATGCGCGAGGTGGAGCAGTCCGTTGACAAGGGCGACAGCCACCGCGAAAAGGGCGAGACCTTCGCGGCGGAATACGAGTATTCGCGCGCGCTCAAGGTTGACGTGGCCAACGTGCGCGCCAATTTCGGCATCGGCCTCACCTATATGGAGCGCGGCGAGCTTGACAAGGCGCAGGACATCTTCGACCGCCTGCTCAAGCTGGACGGCGCCTTTGACGCCGAGCACAAGCACCTGTTCAACGAGTTCGGCATCAACCTGCGCAAGAACAAGATGCTCGCGCAGTCGGTGGAATATTACCAGCGCGCCCTCCAGCTCACGGCCAATGACGAGAACCTGCACATGAACCTCGCCCGCGTGCTCCTGGAAACGCGGGACATGGACGGCTGCCTCGAGCACCTGTTCGCCGCGCTGGAGCTGGCGCCGCGTCATGAAGTCTCGCTCAAGTTCCTCGCGTGGCTGTTGCAAAAATCCATGGTGCCCGCGGAAAAGATGGACAAGGTGCGCGAGCTTCTGACCGCGGCCAGCCAGGGGGCACGGGCCGCGGCCGCTGCGGCGCCTTCGGCAGCACCGGCAGCCCCGGCGGCGGAGGCGCCCCAGCAGGCAGCCCCGGCCCAGCAATGAGCCACTGGCGCCTGCGCGAGGCCCCGCAAGACGCCCCGGCCCAAGAACCGCCGGCCCGCTGGGCGGAAGAGCTTTCCATCTCGCCGCGCCTGCTCGACATCCTGTGGCGG
>CAMWVJ010000315.1 GCA_947177645.1 uncultured Desulfovibrio sp. | reverse complement strand
GCCCTGGGCGTGGCCGTCATCTTTCGCAGTTCGCCCACCGCGTTCTGGGTGCTCAAGATCCTGGGCGCCTGTTACCTGCTCTATCTGGCTTGGCTCGCCTTCCGCTCTGGCGCGGCCCTCGCGCGCGTGCCCGAGGGCGCGGACGATGGCGGCGGCGCCGCTGCGTCCTTTCCCGGCTATGGCGCGCTGTATCGGCGCGGCATCCTCATGAACGTGACCAACCCCAAGGTCTGCCTCTTCTTTCTGGCTTTTTTGCCCCAATTCTGCGAACCTGAGCGCGGCAGCATCCCGCTGCAGGTGGTGCTGCTCGGGGCGCTCTTCATCCTGGCGACGCTGCTGGTCTTTTTTTCCGTGGCGCTGCTCGGTGGGCGGCTCGCGCGGCGTTTCAACGCCTCGCGCCGCGGGCAGATACTCATCAACCGGCTGGCCGGCCTTGTCTTCCTGGGGCTCGCCGTGGCCCTGCTCGTCACCGGCCAGTGAACGGCATTACAGAAAACCGGAAGGAGGGCGTGCAAGCGCCCTTACAGTGAGGGAACCATGCGCAAATATCTTGTTTCCATCAATGACCTGCCGCCGGACGGCAAGGAATTCACCCTTGACGACCAGGAGATATGGCTCGCGCCGCTCAAAGAGTTCCATATGGACTGCCGCATCGAAAAGCCGCTTGTGGCCCGGCTCACCGTGATGCCCGCCGAGGACGGCTGCCTGGTGCGCGGCACCCTCACCGGGGCGGTCGTGGTGCCGTGCAACCGCTGCGCCGAAGACGCCGCGGTGGCCATCGACACCCGCTTCGACGAATTCGAGGACATCCCCCCGGAGGAAAACGCCGCAGGTGCCACCCCTGACGACGCGAGCCATGTGGTCTATGACCGGCATGCGCCCATGCTCGACCTTGCCGCCGTCTGCTGGGAGCAGTTCATGCTTTCGCTGCCCGTGGCGCCGCTCTGCAAGGAGGAATGCAAGGGCCTGTGCCCGGTGTGCGGCGCCAACCTCAACGAGGGGGAATGCGGCTGTGAGCGCGAGCACGACGACCCGCGCATGGCGCCCCTGCGCGACCTGGCGCGCCGGCAATAACGGCGCGCGCGGAAAACGCGGACTTCAAGGGAAAACCAGTGAACAGCCATATCCGTTTTGATGCGCGAGAGGGGGCGCTCCACCTGCTCGACCAGCGCAAGCTGCCGGAAGTGGAGGCAGATGTCGTCTGCGTAACCCCGGATGACGTTATCGCCGCCCTCAAGACCATGGTGGTGCGCGGCGCGCCGGCCATCGGCGTGACCGCGGCCTTCGGCTGCGCCCTGGCCGCGCGGGGCGCGGCTGCCGAAGACACAGAGGCCGGGCGCCGGCGCTTGGAAGCTGACCTCGACCGCATCGCGGAGGCGCGCCCCACGGCCGTCAACTTGCGTTGGGCGGTGGAGCGCATGCGGCGGGCCTGGCGGGCTGCCGAGGCTTCCGGCCCGTTGCCCCTGTCGGAAGTGGCGGCGCTCTTCGAGCGCGAGGCATTCGCTCTCCAAAAGGAGGACGAAGCCCAGTGCCGGCGTCTCGGGCAGCATGGGGCGGCGCTCCTGCATGACGGCGACACGGTATTGACCCACTGCAATGCCGGGGCCTTGGCCACCGCCGGCTACGGCACGGCGCTCGGCGTCATCCGCGCCGCCGTGGAAGAGGGCAAGCATATCAGCGTCATTGCGGACGAAACGCGGCCTTTTCTGCAGGGGGCGCGGCTCACCGCGTGGGAGCTTGTGCGCGACGGCATCCCCGTGACGGTGGCCTGCGACGATGCCTGCGCCCATCTCATGACCCGGGGGATGGTGCAGGCCGTGGTGGTGGGCGCGGACCGCATCGCGGCCAACGGCGACGCTGCCAACAAGATCGGCACCCTAGGCGTCGCCATCCTGGCGCGGCATTTTCAGGTGCCCTTCTATGTGGCGGCGCCGCTCTCCACCATTGACCCCGCCACGCCGGACGGCGCCGCCATCCCCATCGAGGAGCGCCCGGCGGAGGAAGTCACCCACATGGGCGGCCGGCGCATCACCCCCGAAGGCGTGCCGGTGTACAATTTTGCCTTTGATGTCACCCCGGCCGCGCTCATCAGCGGCATCATCACCGAGGCGGGCGTGCTCCGCGCGCCTTACGGCGAGGCCATTGCCAAGGCCTTGGCCGCGGGCGAGGAGCGCCGGTGAAGCGCCTTGTCGTACAGACGGGCCGGGGGCGGACACAGGCCGGCGCCGCACAGGACGCGGACACCCTGGTCGCCCTTTGGGATGACTGGGAAAGCGGGCCCGACGTCGTCTCCATCCCCGCGCGGCTGCATGGCGAACTGCTCGCCATCCGGGCCGAACACATGGCCTGGGCCTATGACATGGGCCGCCTCCCTGTAAAAATGGAGGCTGGCCCGCCGCACGAGCTTCAGGACTGGCTGCGCTGCGGCGAGGAACCCTCCATGTGGTGGTGCTCCCTGCTCTACGAGCGCCATCCCAAGATGACGCCACAGCTCTATACCATCTACAAGTTGCGCTGCCTTGAGCGGCTGATGGAGGCGGAAGGCTGCGCCGCCGTGCACCTTGTAGGCGGTGATGCCGCCTTGCGCGCCACTCTGGCGGACCTGTGCGCGGCCACGAGCCGGCAGTTTTCCGCCGCTGCCGGAGGGACTGCGTCGGAGCGTGAGCCACGCTCGCTTGCGCGGCGCCTATATGGGCTTATGCCAGCGCCGCTGCGGGCGCTTGCG
>CAMWVJ010000314.1 GCA_947177645.1 uncultured Desulfovibrio sp. | reverse complement strand
GCGTAGCCTTCTCCCGGCAGGGCTTTCCCGACAGCCTCTATGGCGATGCGGACAGCGCCCTCTACCGCGTCAAGGAGGGCGGCCGCCGCGGCTGCGCCTTTTTTGAGGAAATGAGCGCCGGAGCGGCCAGGTCCGCCCGCTCCCAGCGCCTGCGCGAACCCGCCGCGGACCCGGCGGAGCGCCAGGCGAGGCGCCAGGACTGAGCAGGAGGCCCCATGCAGCTTCTTGAACGCCTTTTCCATCTCAGCGAACGCGGAACCACGGTGAAAACCGAATGTCTTGCCGGGCTCACCACCTTCATGGCCATGTGCTACATCCTCTTCGTGGTGCCCGGCATGCTGGCCGACGCCGGCATGCCCGTGGCCGAGACCGCGCCGGCCGTGGTCTGGGTGACGGTGCTCGCCACGCTCGTCATGGGGCTGTGGGCCGGCTTTCCCGTGGCCGTGGCGCCGGGGCTCGGCATCTCGGCCTTTTTCGCCTACTATGTGTGCGGACCCGCGGGCTACACCTGGCAGACGGGCCTCGGCGCAGTGTTCATCTCGGGCGTCATCTTCCTGTTGCTCACGGTGACGCGCCTTCGGCAGATGATCATCGACGCCGTGCCCATGGATCTGAAATACGCCATCGTGGTGGGCATCGGCGCCTTCATCGCCTTCATCGGCATGAAGAATTGCGGCATGGTGGTGGCCTCGCCCTCCACCTTCGTGACCCTGGGCGACCTCAGCCAGCCCGCCACCCTGCTGGCCGTGGCCGGCATCTTCCTCATCGGGGCGCTCATGGCCCTGCGCGTCACGGGCGCCATGATCATTGGCATCCTCGCCGTGACGGTGGCCGGCATGGTGCTCGGGGTGACGCCCGCGCCCTCGGCGGCGACATTCTCGCAGGGCACGGGCGCGATCTTCCCAAGCGGGCTCTTCCTCCAGATGGATCTTCCGGGCGCGCTCTCCCACGGACTCTTTTCCATCATCTTCACGCTGACCATGGTGGACCTTTTTGATAATATGGGCGTGCTCATCGGGCTTGCGCAAAAAGCGGGCTTCATGCGGGCGGACGGGCATATCCGCGGCCTTGACCGCGCGCTGATGACGGATTCCTGCGCCACCATGGCGAGCGCGCTCCTCGGCACCACCACGGCCACGAGCTATCTCGAATGCGCCGCGGGCGTGGCCGCGGGCGGGCGCACCGGGCTCACGGCCGTGGTCATCGCCGCGCTCTTTTTGCTCTCGCTCTTCCTCATGCCGCTGGTGAGCTTGGTGCCGGCCTTCGCCACGGCGCCGGTGCTCATCATCGTGGGCTCGCTCATGATGCAGGAGGTCGGCCGCATCCGTTTCAATGACTTCACCGTGGCGCTGCCCGCCTTCCTGACCATCATCTCCATGCCGCTGACCTTCAATATCGCCACGGGCTTCGGCTTCGGCTTCGTGAGTTTCGTGGGCCTCAAGGCCCTCACCGGGCGCTTCCGGGACGTGCAGCCCGTCATGTGCGCCATCGCGGTGTGCTTCGCCGTCAATTTTGCCCTCAGGCTCCAGTAGGGCGCGGGCACCGCTTTTCTGTATCAAGGGGGGGACGCCATCATGGACAGCAAGACCGCGGGGAGCGGCACGGGCGGCCGCGCCGGCCGCGAGATGCTGGGGAGCCGCCTCGGCTTTCTCCTGCTTTCGGCGGGCTGCGCCATCGGGCTTGGCAACGTGTGGCGCTTTCCCTTCATCACCGGCGCCTTCGGCGGCGCCATCTTCGTGCTCGTCTATATCTTCTTCCTCTTCGCCATCCTGCCTATCATGATCATGGAATTCGCCGTGGGCCGCGCCTCGCGCCTCAACATGGGCCTCGCCCTGAAAAAGCTCGAGCCCGAGGGCACCTCGTGGCACCGCTTCGGCTGGGTGGCGCTGGTGGGGAGCTACCTGCTCATGATGTTTTACACCACGGTCACGGGCTGGATGCTCTCCTATTGCTGGTTCGAGGTGTCGGGCTCGCTCGCCGGGCTCACGCCCGAGGGCGTGGGCGCCTTCTTTAACGGCGCGCTCGGCGACGCGGCCACCCAGGTCATCGGCATGAGCGTGGCCGTGGCGCTCGGTTTCGCCGTGTGCGCCATGGGCGTGCGGCGGGGCGTGGAACGCGTGGTCAAGGGCATGATGCTGGGGCTTCTGCTCATCCTCGTGGTGCTCGTCGTCCGCGCCCTGCTTTTGCCCGACGCCGGGAGCGGCGTGCGCTTCTACCTCATGCCTGACTTGGAGAAGTTCCGCGAAGTGGGCTTTTTCAATGTCTGCAACGCGGCCATGGGGCAGGCCTTTTTCGCGCTTTCCGTGGGCATCGGCTCCATGACCATCTTCGGGAGCTACCAGCCCAAGGACCGCTCCCTCACCGGCGAGGCCCTGTGGATCATGGGCCTCGACACCATGGTGGGCCTCATGGCCGGGCTCATCATCTTCCCGGCGTGCTTCTCCTTCGGCGTGGCGCCCGGCTCCGGCCCGGGCCTCGTCTTCGTGACGCTCCCCAATATTTTCGAGCACATGGAGGGCGGCCGCCTCTGGGGCACGCTGTTCTTCATCTTCCTCGCCTTCGCCTCGCTTTCCACGGTCATCGCGGTGTTTGAGAACATCATCTCCTACAGCGTGGACGTGTGGGGCATGCCCCGCAAACGGGCCACCGCGCTGCACGCCTGCGCGATGTGGCTGCTCTCGCTGCCGTGCGCACTGGGCTTCAACCTGCTCTCCGGCATCCAGCCCCTGGG
>CAMWVJ010000313.1 GCA_947177645.1 uncultured Desulfovibrio sp. | reverse complement strand
TTCGTGGCCGCGGCGCTCGTGCGCGGGGCGGCGGCCGGGGCGGCGGCCTCCCGGCCGCCGCGCCCGCGCAGGAGCCGGCGCGTCAACTCGCGGGGCGCCGGCTGCGCGGCCTTGGGCTGCGCCGTGGGCTTTGCCGGCGCCGTCGCCGCCCTGCTCAACGGCGGCGCGACCGTCGAGCTTCTTTGGGGCCTGCCCGTCGGGCACCTCGTGCTCAGGCTGGACGCGCTCTCCGCCTTCTTTCTTTTGCCGGTGTTCGGGCTCGGCTTTGTCTGTGCGCTTTGCGGCGGCATCGCCCTGCGCTCCGTGCGCGCCGGCGAGCACAATCTCGCCGCGCACTGGTTCTTCTTTCTCCTGCTGCTCACAGGCATGGCCTGCGTGATGTGCGCGGCCGACGCCATCTTCTTCCTGCTCGCGTGGGAGATCATGTCGCTCGCGCCCTTCTTCCTCATTGATTTCAACGACGGCGACAGCAAGGTGCGCGACGCCTCCTGGGTCTATCTGGTGGCGGCGCATCTCGGCGCGGTCTTCCTCATCGCCTTCTTCGTGCTGCTCTGGCAGGTGACGGGCTCGACGGCCCTGACGCTGGCGGCCTGCGCGCCGCTCTCTGATGCCGGCGCGGGGACGCTCTCGGTGCTCTTCGTGCTGGCGGTCGTCGGCTTCGGGGCCAAGGCGGGCATCGCCCCCTTGCATGTGTGGCTGCCCGAGGCGCACCCCGCCGCGCCGAGCCATGTGTCGGCCCTGCTCTCCGGGGCCATGATCAACGCGGGCCTCTACGGGCTCATCCGCGCCCTTGGCCTGTTGGGCGGCTCGCCCTCGGCCGGGGTGCTCGGGGAGCTTCCCGAATGGTGGGGCTGGTTCCTCCTGCTGCTCGGGCTCGCCACGGCGCTGCTGGGCATCTTGAAGGCGCTGGGGCAGGGCAACCTCAAGCGCCTGCTCGCGTATTCCAGCGTGGAGAACATGGGCCTCATGTTCATGGGCGTGGGCGCGGGCCTCGTGGGCGTGAGCGCGGGCGACGGCTGGACGGCCGCGCTCGGTTTTGCCGGGGCGCTTCTGCACATGCTCAACCACGCGGGCTTCAAGGGCCTGCTCTTCCTGTGCGCGGGTGAAGTGCTCCACGCCGCGGGCACGGTGCGCATGGAGCTTCTGGGCGGCCTGCAACGCCGGCTCCCCCTGGTGGGCGCGGCCTTCGCCTTGGGCGCGGCCGCCATCGCCTGTTTGCCGCCACTGAGCGGCTTCGCCTCGGAATTCGTGCTCGCCATGTCGCTTCTGGACGGAGCCTCGCTCCCCGGGGTGGAGCGGCAGCTCGTGCTGCTGTTCACGCTCGCCGGCCTCGCCCTCGTGAGCGGGCTCGCGGCCGCGGTCTATGTGCGGGCCTATGGCATCACCTTTCTCGGCGAGCCGCGCACGGGCTTTGCGGCCAATGCCCATGCCGTCGGCTGGCGCGGCGTGTGGCCGCTCGTCATCCCGGCGGCGGCCTGCGTGGCCGGGGGGCTGCTCGCGCCGTATTTCTTTGACCTTGCCGCCGGCACGGCCGCTTCCGCCATCCCCCTGCCGCAGGGCCTGACCGGCTCGGCCACCGGGGCGGACGTGCAGATGCGCAGAAGCCTCGCCATCGTGGCCATGGTGGGCGGCGCCGGCGTGGCGCTGGCCTTTTTGCTCTTCGCCGTGCGCGGGGTGCTCCTTCGGCGGCACGGCGTCCTGCGCGAAAACACCTGGGGCTGCGGCTATCAGGCCTCCTCGGCGCGCATCCAGTATACCGCGGCCTCCTTCGCCGAGCCGCTGGCGCGCCTTTTCGCGCCCGGCATGGGCCTTCTGAAGCGCGGCGGCGCGCCCGAGGGCACCTTCCCGGAGCGCGCGGTCTTCAGCACCTCCGCGCCGGACAGGCTCAGGACCCATGTCTTCGCGCCGCTCTTCGAGCTCATCGAACGGGCCTGCAATGCCTGCAAGATCCTCCAGCACGGCAAGATCCATCTCTACATCCTCTATATCCTCGCCACGGTGGTGGGGCTGCTCGTCTGGGGGCTCAGGCCATGAACGCGCCCGCCTGCTTCCTCGTCCAGCTTGGGCTCGCGCTCGTGCTCGCGCCGCTTTTGCCGGGCGTCATCAACCGCGTCAAGGCCAAGGTGGCCGGCCGGCGCGGCAAGCCCCTGCTCCAGACCTACTATGATATAGCCAAGTTGCTTCGCAAGGGCGAGGTCATAAGCCGCACCACCACCTGGACTTTCGCCGCGGGCCCCGGCGTGTCGCTGGCCGCGGCCCTGTGCGCGCTGGCCCTGTTGCCCATGGGCGGCGTGGCCTCGCCGCTGGCCTTTGGCGGGGACTTCCTGCTCGCCGCCTATCTGCTCGGCATGGGGCGCTTCGCCACCATGCTGGCCGCGCTCGACACCGGCTCCTCCTTCGAGGGCATGGGCGCGAGCCGCGAGGCCGCCTTTTCCGCCCTGGGCGAGCCCGCGCTCTTCCTCGCCTTTCTCACGCTGACGAGCCTTTCCCTCGACCTCGGGCGCGGCGCGGCCGGGCTTTCCGTGGTGGACGCGCGCGCGGCCTTTTCGCTCTCCGCGCTGTTCAACGGCGACATGGCGGCGTTCTGGCAGTCGGGCCGGCCCGAGCTTCTGCTGGCGCCAGCGGTGGTTTTCGCGCTGCTTCTGGCCGCGGACTGCCGCAACCCCGAGGCCGACCCCCCCCCCCCCCGAGCACAGACCAATAAACACCAGGTCATGGTGGTGGATAATTACGGCACC
>CAMWVJ010000312.1 GCA_947177645.1 uncultured Desulfovibrio sp. | reverse complement strand
GAATACAGGTAGACAGCGGGAACATGAACTTTCTCGACTCTCAGCATCGGAAATTGCCTCCCCGGTTCACGTTCTTCTTCCTGACCCCGGAGGCCCGCAGGTAAGGCGTGGAGACCGGCATATGTAATCAGTTGATTACATATATGCTCCAAACGAGTCGCCTGTCAAGACCTCACGCGAGGGACGGCGGGAAGGACAATGGGAAAAACATCTTATTGATACTATTGAAAAAAATTTTTTGATATTCACATATCTGCACTTTTATGGGGGCATGCTAAGCTGGCCTCGACGATTTTTCGTAGTCCACATGCCGGAACGGATGTGGGCCTGTGCGGTCAGGAGAAGATTGCACCGTATTTTCCCCACCATACGCGAAGGCACTTCGCCCCCAAGGAGCGAACTGTGGAAACCCCGCCCATGCGCAGAAATTCCAGCTCCACCAAGGAAAGGATCCTGCAAGCGGCGAAAAAATTATTTTCGCACTATGGCTATAAAAATGTGGGCACACGCGCCATTGCACATGAGGCCGGGGTAAATATAACCTTGATCAACAGGTATTTTGGCTCCAAAAAAAACCTTTTTAAATGCGTTATCGATACCTTGCCGCAAAATGTCGCGTCCCTCCATGAAGCGAGGGAGCGGGCAAGGGAAGTGGGCAGGGATTTTATCACCGGCATCCTGAACCTGCCCAAGGAAGAATTGAGACTGATCTTATTCTCGATTGTCGATCCTGAAGTGGATGACATCATAAAAAACTTCTTTGTCGAACGAATACAGCAGCAGTCAAAATTAATGGATAGTAATGAAGGCAAGGCAAAAGTCTTTATGATCCTCTCTCTTCTTTCGGGGATTGCGCTTTTATCCAATATTCTTGAAAATGAGTACTTCGAGTCCCAGGATAAAACCTTGATTGAAGGGTATTTCAACACGCTTCTGGATGCGCTGTATACCAACTAATGCGGTGGATAGCCCCAGCCCCTGTTTTCACCCAGTTGCCCGCGCTCAGCCCCAAGGCTCCACCTCGGCGGAAAGCGTCAAAAGCTGCACGGCCGCCAGGTGCTCCAACTCCTCGCTCATGGTGAGGGCCTGCGACAGGCTCGGCGCAAAAGCGCAGAGGCCGTGGCCCTCCATCCACACGGCGCCGCCGGCCGCGCTCACGGCAGCTTCCGGCAGCGTGGCCGCGGCTCGCGCCACTTCGTCCGCCAGTTCGCGGGTGCCCGGTGCAAGCGCCGACGCCACGGCAACGCGGGCGCGCCAGACATCGGCCTCGAAAAGCGGCAGGCGCAACAGGGCCGCGGCGCCCTCGCCCCGCTCCCGCGAGACGAGGGAGAGGGCGAGCAAGCGGCGCGGATGGGTGTGCAGCACGGCCCCGCACGAGGCCTGCGAGGCGTAAAGCGCCAGATGCACCGCCGCCTCCGAGGAGGCGGGCCCGTTGGCGAGGCAGGCGCCCGTGGCCGCATCCATGAGGCACAGATCAGCCGGCGTGAGGCGCCCCTTGGCCGCGCCCGTGCGCGTCATGCAGAGCAGCCCCGCGCACGCCCCGGAGGCCTCCAGACGCAGGCTGGCGTTACCGTTGCAGCCGGAAAGCAGCCCCTCCTGCCAGGCGTCGCGGCATACGGCGCGAAGCTCCTCAACCGCGCGCCACAGAAGCTCCGGCGAGGGCATGACGGCTGTCGCGCCGTTTTCTCCCTTAACATCCTTCATCGTCCCGCTCCTTCGCCGGCCGTCTCGAAATGGTCAAAGCCGCGCAGCCCTGTGAGGGCTCCGCCGTTGCAGGTGAGGCCACCGCCGTCTGTCACCGTGCCGATGGCCATGAAGCCCGGGATGGCCGCATGCAGGGCCGGCAGCATGTCGGGCGCGCAGGCGCCGAGCAGGGCGTAATCCTCCCCGCCGAGCAGGGCCTCGTGCACGGGGTTTTTGCCGGTTTCTGCGGCATGGCGCAGCACTTCCGCATGCAACAGGCGCTGCGGCAGCACGAGCTCCGCGCCCAAGGCATTGCCGTGCAGCCCGAGCTCGCCCGAGAGGCCGAGCAGGCGCGGCAGGTCGCGCAAAATGCCGTCCGAAAGGTCCATGAGCGCGGGCGGCCGGGCATTGCTGCCCGCGCGGGCGAGCATGAGGCCGGCGCCCACCTGCGGCTCGGGCCGCAAATGCGCGGCGCAGGCCGCCGGCCAGTCCTCCAGGGCGGCGCGGCCCCGCTCTTCCAGCACGGCGAGGCCCACGCGCGCGAGCCCGAGCGGCCCCACCACGAAGAGCGCGTCGCCGGGGATGCTGCCCCCGCGGGAGAGAAAGGCGTCCATCTGCGTGCCGTGGGCGCTCTCGCCCCACACTGTCACCGAGATATGCAGGTCCTTGCTGCGCGAAAGGTCGCCCCCGGCGAGCGCCATGCGCTGCTCGCGCGCAAGACCCGCCATACCGCCGAAAAAGGCGTCCAGCCAGGCCATGTCGGCCCATGGGGGGAGGCCAAGGCAGAGCGTGAAGGCCAGCGGCCGCGCGCCGCAGCCAGCGAGGTCGCTCACGTTGACGGCCAGCGCCTTGTGGCCCAGCTCCTCCGGGGTGAAATAGGAACGGCGGAAGTGCACGTCCTCCAGAAAAAGGTCGCTGCTGACGCAGAGCGGCCGCTCGGCTCGGAGCACGGCGCAGTAGTCGCCACGGCCGAGCAGGAGCGAGGGGTGCGTGTTGGGGAAGTGACGGCCGAGCAGGGCGAGGATGCCGTCCTCCGAGGGCACGGACGGCGCGGGCG
>CAMWVJ010000311.1 GCA_947177645.1 uncultured Desulfovibrio sp. | reverse complement strand
GAAGTGGCCCGCGACCCGGAGCTCGGCGGCGCGCGCTTCGAGGCCAGCGTGGCCCGGGCCCAGCTCGCCCTCGGGCGCTTTGACGAGGGCGGCCGCATCGGGCGCCTGCTCGAGAGCTCGGGCTACGGCAATCACCCGGACATCGTGCGCTTCTTCAACCGCCTCGCCGACGCGGTGATGGAGGACGTGCCCGCGCCCGGCACCCCTGAAGGCGGCCTCGCGCCGCTGGAGGAGCGCATGTATCCCAACTGGCATTCGTAAAAGGAGTGAAAGCGCTCAAGTCAGGAGCTGCGAAGGAATGTCAGTGACGCATCTCAACCCACAACACCAATCCAAGAAGGAGCCCACATGTCCCAGACGCTCGGTTTCGTGGCCACGCTCGCCGAAATGGAGCAGTTCTACCGCGGCGGCAAGGCCGGGCAGATCATCGAGCTCATGAACAAGACCAACGACATCATGGACGACGTGCCGTGGATGGAGGCCAACCAGTCCGACGGCCACCTGACGCGCATCCGCACCGGGCTGCCCGCCGTGTACTGGCGCCGGCTCTACCAGGGCACGCCGCCCTCCAAATCGCAGTGGAGCCAGGTCAAGGAAAGCTGCGGCATCCTCGAGGCCATCATGGAGCTGGACGTTGAGGAGCTGCGCCTCTACGGCAGCCGCGACCGCGCCTTCCGCATGAGCGAGGGCGTGGCCTTTGCCGAGGCCATGCGCCAGAAGGTGGCCGCGACGCTGTTCTACGGCGACAGCAACGTCAACCCCGACGAGTTCAACGGCCTCGCCATGCGCTACCCGGCGGCGGACGCCAACAATGTGCTCGACGCGGGCGCCCGCGAGACCGCCTGCACCTCGCTCTGGCTCGTGGCCTGGGGCGCCCAGGCCGTGCACGGCATCTACCCGCGCGGCAGCGCCGGCGGCCTCTCCCACGAAGACCTCAACGTCTACATGGCGCAGGACCCGGACGGCCGCAAGTACCAGGTGGTGGGCGACAAGTATAACTGGCGCTGCGGCCTCGCCGTGCGCGACTGGCGCGCCGCGGTGCGCGTGGCCAACGTGCCCGTGGCGGCGCTTGGCAAGCGCAAGGGCCAGAGCGGCTTTGTGGACCTCCAGAAGCTCACCATCGAGGCCAAGAACCGCATGCCCCAGCACCTGCGCCAGAAGGCCGTCTGGTACGCCAACAGCGATGTCCTCACCGCGCTGGAGCTTCAGAATTCCGATGCCGGCAACGTGCAGCTCCAGTACGGCGAGTTCTTTGACGCCCGCGCCGTGCCCGTGCTCCACGGGCGCCCGGTGCGCCAGTGCGACGCCATCTCTTCCGAAGAGGCCGTCATCTAGCACCACCCCCCAAGCCAAAGGAGGCATCATGGCGATCATCGACCGCACCTGCATCTTTTTCGAGGGTCCGCTGACCGGCGCCGTTACGGGCGACCCCGTGGCCCTCACCTCGCTCACCCTGCCGGGCCGCATGGAACCCATGCCGCTGCGCATCTCTGTCACCGAGGCCTTTGAGCCCTCCGAGGTGGCGAGCCTCGCCCTCGCGCTCGAGGAGGCGGCATCCGCCGATGCGGCGGACTGGACGGCCGTGTCCGGCGCCGCGTGGACCGTGCCCGGCGATGCGCTCACTTTGGGCGCGCGCCTCGGGCCGCGCTTCTTGCCGCAGGGCGTGCGCGCATCCTTCCTGCGGCTCACGCTGACGCCCGTGACCAAAGAGGGCAAGACCATCGGCAAGGGCCGCATCTTCGCGGCCCTGATGCGCGAGGACGATCTGCCCTGGGAGCCGGCGCTCCAGAAAAAGTAGGCCGTTTCCGTTCCCGTCCGGGGCGCGGCCGCAAGGCCGGCCCCGGCGCCGAAACCCGCAAAACCCGCAGCCTGCGGAAAGGAACTTCATGACCATCACCCAGATCTCCATCTGGAATCACGCGCTCGGCTTTCTGGGCGCGCGCACTGTGGCCTCCGAGCGCGAAAACACGCCCGAAGCCATCCAGTGCCGCCTCTACTGGGATTCGGCGCGCCGCCAGGTGCTCCGCGACTTCCCGTGGAGTTTCGCCCAGCGCCGGGCCTGGCTCGGGCGCCAGCAGCTCCCGGCCGGCTATGAGGCCGAATTCCGGTTTGCCTATGCGCTCCCGCGCGACTGCCTCAAGGCCCACGAGGTGCGGCATGAGGGCATCAGCACGCGGCCCTTCACCGTCGCCCAAAACGGTGCGGACGGCGCGCCCTGCCTTCTGACCGACGCCTCGCGCGCGCTTTTGCTCTACACGGCGGATGTGCGCCAGAGCGCCTTTTTCGACGACCTCTTCGCGCACACGCTGGCGCGGCGGCTGGCCTCGCTTGTGGCCGTGCCACTGCTCAAGAACAACAGCCAGAAGGTGGCCGAGCTGGAAAAGCGCTATGCCGAGCGCCTGCCCCGCGCGCGGGAGGCGGCCGCCGCCGAGATCGGCGCCACGCGCGCTGACGACGCCTGGATCGCCGCCCGCCGGGAGGTCGCATGCCCATGCCGCGCGGCGCGAGCCGCGCCCTCTATGCAGGCAATGGTCAGGCGGCGGAGTTTCCCTTTTTCTTCAAGGTGTTCGAGGAGGATCAGCTTGCCGTGCTCATCACGTCGCCCGCCGGCGTGACCAGCGAGGCCCAGGGCTGGACAGCGGAACTGGACGCAGGCGGCGGCACGGGGCGCGATGTCCACAGCGGCGGCCCGCTCCCCGTGGGCTGGACGCTGGCCATCATGCGCGACCTGCCCTTCGTGCAG
>CAMWVJ010000310.1 GCA_947177645.1 uncultured Desulfovibrio sp. | reverse complement strand
CCCTTCCGCACTGGGACCGCGCCGGGCGGCCATGACCCGGCTGAGCTGCCTTTGGCGTTCCGCCGCCACCTGGCGCTGGCGCTCCTCGCGTTCTTTTGCGAAGGCGTTGAGGCTTTCGCGGATGTCCTGGCTCAGGGCGTCGCCCGCGCTCTCGCCCATGGCCTTGCCAAGCCCGGCCTCCAGCGCGGCCAGCATGGCTTCGGGGCTTTGCGCGGTCAGGCAGATGCGGGCGAATCTGTCCTGCGCCTGCGGCGTCACCTCGAGGCTCTGGGCCAGGGCTTCCGCCGCTTCATCGTAGGCGTTTTCACGGATGAGGCGGTGCGCCTCAGCAAGGAAGGGGCTTCGCGCGGCGGGGTCATCCTGCAACAGGCGCGCATAGGCGGTGCGGGCGCGGTGCCAGCGGCGCGCGCGCACGAAGGTCTCGGCAGCCCGCGCGAGCCACGCGTGGAAGCGGGGCATGTCGCCCTTGCCCTTCCAGGCCGCCGCCATGCCGAGCTCGGCTTCGCCCTTGATCTGCGCGCTGCGCAGGGCGCGCTGGAAGGCGCTGATGGCGTGGTTCCAGCGGTTCTCGCCCAGGCAGCGCATGCCCACGCGAAAATAATCTTCCGGCTGGCGCTCGGGCCTGAGCAGCACGCCGTAGGTGGCGAGGGCCGCGTCAAAGGCGCTCGTATCCGTATGCTGCGCAGCGAGCCGCAGCTGGTCGAGCCTGGGCCGCTCGGCGAGGAGCGCGGTGAGCTTTTGCTGGAGCGCGGGCACCGAATAGGGACGCCCGAGCAGGGCGCTGGCGCCGCTGCCCAGGGTCTTGAGCTGCTCGGCCTCGCTGTCGTTGGGCAGGATGAGCAGCACGGGCATGGCGAGAAGGCGCGGGTGCAGGCGCAGGATGGCGCAAAACTGTTCGCCATCCATGTCTTCCAGCTTCTGCGTGCAGACGATGATCTCGGGGGAAAAGCCGGATTTGTCGGGCGTGATGCCTGCCAGCATGCGCGCCGCCGCCACGCCGGAAGTCATGACCCGCACCTCCGAGGCCCCGGCCTCCCTGAGGGCGCGCTTATCCAGCGCGCCGAGAGCCTCGCTCTCGCACAGGAGCAGCACACCGGGCAGGCTTGGGGGGGGCATGTGCGCTCAGGACCTCCGCTTGGGGACAGACGGGCCGGAAACGCGGCGACGCCGCCCACCGGCGCCCGAAGCATAGCCCGGGCACGCCGGCACCGCAAGCGCCGGGCGACAGCACCAAAAATCCGCGCGGGCGGGGGCGCCGGTGGGAGGGGCAACATGCGCCCGGTCTTGAATAGGAGGATTTCCCGCCCGCTCCCGGAGCGCCAGAACGGCGCCCCGGGCCACGGACGGCAGGAACTGTTGCGGAGTGCGCGCCGGCGCTACATGGCGCTCAGCATTTCCACATCTTCGCTGGAGAGCAGCTTGTCGAGGTCGAGCATGATGAGCAGCCGGTCCTGAAGCTGGCCCACGCCGCTGATATAGTCGGACTCGACGCCGGCCACCACGGGCGGCGGCGGTTCCACCGTGCTCGCGGGGATGCGGAGCACCTCCGACACGGCGTCCACCACGAAGCCCACAATGATATTGTTGATCTCGATCACGATGATGCGCGTGTTCTTGTCATGCGCCTTGGGCGCAAGACCGAAACGACGCCGCAGGTCGATGATCGGGATCACCTTCCCCCGCAGGTTGATGACGCCTTCCACAAATTCCGGCGCACGGGGAACCTTGGTGATCTCCATGGTGCGGATGATCTCCTGCACCTTGAGGATGTTCACGCCGAATTCCTCGTCGCCGATGCTGAACGTCACCAGTTGCAGGAGTTCGTCATCCTGCTTTTTCAGAGTTGGATCCATATCCGCTCCCTCGTCTCACTGGTGTCCTGCGCGGCAGGAGGCTGCCGCCGGCCGTGCCGCACATGCTTGGTCACACTAAGCCTTATCGTCCCAAGCGTAAAGTTCCCTAGGGGCCTTATGAAAAAAACGCTTCAGAACAGGGGTTCGCCGGGCGCGGGGAGGCGCTCGGGGAAGGTCTGGTGAAGCGCGCGCCCCAGGTCTTCCGCGGTATACAGATCGCGCAATACCAGCGGCTTTTCCGCCATGTCGCCTGCCGGGAAGAGCGCCGTGAGCGGGATGCTCTTGCTGCCGAGCATTTCCAAAAGGCGCACGGCATAGGCGTTGGGGCGCGTCAGGTCAACGCGCACAAGCTCCATGCCGTGCCTCGCCTGCCATTCGCGCAGGCGCTCGCCGGTGAGCACCGTGGCCTCGAGGAATTTGCAGTTCGGGCACCAGTCCGCGGTGAATTCCAGAAGCAGCGGCTTCTTGCCAAGATTGGCCGTGAAATATTCCGGCGAAAAGTCGCGCCACTGCGGCAGCGGCGTCACCGGCCGAAGCACCCAGACAACCGCGAGGCCCAGGAGCACGCCGCCCGCCCCGCCCAGGATGCGGCGCCGCATGGGCGGCGCCGACAGCGAGCAGTAGCGCCCCCACAACCACGCGCAGAGCGCCACCACCAAAAGGACGCTCAGCACCTGCATGTGCTTTTCCACCGGCAGGATGGAGAGCAGGTAGAGCGCCGTGGCGAGCAGCAAAAAGCCGACAAGGTGCTCGAAAACGTGCATCCACGGCCCGGGCCGCGGCAGGATGCGCGCGAGCGCCGGCCAGATGCTGAACACGAGATAGGGGAGCGCCATGCCGAGCCCCACGGACCAGAACACCACCACCAGCACGAAGAGCGGCTGCGTGAAGGCCCAGCCCAGCAC
>CAMWVJ010000309.1 GCA_947177645.1 uncultured Desulfovibrio sp. | reverse complement strand
GTGCATGTGTATCCCTTGGCCAGCAGCGTGGAGAGCGGGCGGAAGATGAGAATCGGGGAACGGCGGAGCTATGAAATCCCGCGATGAGCGCGAGTCAAGTAGGCGCGTTAAACGGCCCCGAAGCCGGGGATGTGGGCGCGGCGCTCCAGCCAGTGCAAAAGCCAGCTCGCCAGTGTTACCATGATGAGGTAGTAGGCGCCCACGGTGAGGAAGACCTCGGTGAAGCGGAAGGTGTCGGACGCGACCACCTTGCCCTCGCCCATGAGCTCCATGCAGGTGACGAGATAGGCGAGGGAGCTGTACTTGATGAGGTAGACGATCTCGTTGCCGCAGCCCGGGAGCGCCCGGCGCGCGGCCTGCGGCACCACGATCCAGAGGATGGTCTGCCACTGCGTGAAGCCGAGCGACTGCGCGGCCAAAATCTGCCCGCGCCGGATGGAGAGCAGCGCCCCGCGCACATATTCCGACTGGTAGGCCGAGGTGCAGAGGATGAAGGCGGTGAGGGCCGCGCCATAGGGCGCGAAATAGATGCCGAGCTTGGGGAGCGCGTAGTAGATCATCATGAGCTGGATGGCGAGCGGCACGCCGCGCAGGAGCGCGGTGTAGGCGTTGCCGAGGCGGCGGAGCCAGCGCGGGCCGAAGGCGCGGGCGCAGCCGAGCGCCACGCCGCCCACGAAGCCCAGGGTCGCCGCCGGGATGATGAGCGCGAGCGAGACCATGAGCCCCTTGTTGAGGGCCGGCAGAAGCTCGTTGGTGAAGAAAACCGTGTCCAGCATGGGCTTTGCGCGATCCTTTGCCCGGCGGCAGAAGCATGGTCGCTCCGGCGTCATCCAGCCTTTGGTGCAGGCCGTTACGGTAGGGGATTCCGCCCCTGCGCGCAACAAAAAACAGCTTCCCGCCGCGCCGGGGAAGGCCCCGGAACGGCGGGAAGCTGTGGATGAGCGAGGATGCGGCGGCTAGCCGGCCGCGGCGCACTTCTTCTTGAGCGCGTCGGCCACGGTCACGCCCAGGGCGTAGCAGGCCTTCATGTCGTCCTTGGTGGGGCGCCAGGAGCACTTGACGGGCTCGGCCGGCATCTCCATGTGCATGGCGGCAAGGCGCGCCTGAAGCTGCTTCGGCGCCTCGCCCGACCAGCCGTAGGAGCCGAAGGCGCCGCCAATGCGGTTCTGCGGGCGCAGCCCCTCCATATAGGTGAGCATGGCCGCCACCAGCGGCAGGATGCCGTTATTGTGCGTGGGCGAGCCGGCAAGCACGGCGCCGCAGTCGGCGAGTTCGGTCATGATGGCGCTGTGGTGGTTGTGCTTGACCGACATGATGCGCGCGGGCACGCCGTTTTCCGCAAGGCCGTTGCACACGGCATAGGCCATGTGCTCGGTGGACTTCCACATGGTGTCGTAGAAGATGACGGCGCGCTGCTGCGGCTTCTGCTCGGCCATCTTGCGGTACATGTCGATGATGAAGCGCACGGCGTCGCGCCCGCGGTGGATGAGGCCGTGGTCGGGCGCGATCATATCGATGTCGAGGCTTTCCACCACGGGCAGCGCCTTGAGCACCGTAGGCGAATAGGGGAGGACGATGTTGTAGTAGTATTCCTTGATGCGGCGCACGAATTCGCCCTGGTCGTCAAAATCGTCCGTGAAGCGGGCGGTGCTCGCGATGTTCTGGCCAAAGATGTCGTTGCTGATGAGCAGCTTTTCTTCCGGGATGTAGGAGACCATGCTGTCCGGCCAGTGGAGCATGCGCGTTTCCTGGAAGATGATGCGCCGGCTGCCCAGCTCCAGCACGTCGCCGCTTTTCACCGCCTGGATGGGCCAGTCCTTGCCGGCGAAATAGCCGGCCATGGTCTTGAGCCCCAGCTGCGAGACGAAGATCTTTTCCGGCCGCACGCGCTCCACGATCTCGGCGAGCGCGCCCTGGTGGTCCAGCTCCATGTGGTTGCAGACGATATAGTCCACCTTGTCCGGCGGCATGGTCTTGGCGAGGCGGCAGAGCAGGGCGCCTTCCTTGCCGGAGGGCACGCAGTCCACCAGGGTGTTTTTTTCGTCCTTGATGAGGTAGGCGTTGCAGGTGGTGCCGTCCGGGCAGCGGGAATAACCGTGGAAGTCGCGGTGGTCGAAATCGACCTCGCCGACCCAGAAAATATCCTTTTTGATTTCAATGGGCTGCATGATGTCCTCCGAGAAGGGCAGGGGCGCCTTGGCGCCGGAACGAAAAACCGCGCCGTTGCCGGCGCGTATCCGCAAACGCCCCGCCTCGCCGGTGGGGCAAGACGGGGCGGTGATCAGTGCGTCGCGCCGCGGTGCGCGCTACATTTTGTTGAACTGGTCCTTGCCCACGCCGCAGACAGGGCAGGTCCAGTCGTCGGGCAGGTCTTCAAAGGCCACGCCGTCGTGTTCCTTGGGTTCGTATTCATAGCCGCAGACGCTGCAAACATAGTTGGCTGCCATGATGTTCACTCCTTGGGCGCCGTGGCGCCGGGGCTTCAGTTTTCGGCCTTCCAGAGACCGTGCAGGTTACAGAATTCGCGGGCCGTCACCTTGTCGGCCTCCACCTCGTCGAAGAAGGCTTCCGGCTCGTCGGCCGGGGTGAGGAAGCGGCGGTAGACCTTGCCGTCATCGGTGACGAGCTCGATCCACTCAATATAGTGCTTCTCCTCCATGGGGTGGCGGGCGCTGCCGATCTTCACGTGGTAGCCCTTCTTCCACTTTTCGATGACGGGCACATGCTTTTCGGTGGCGCCGTCGGTGGAGCCGGCCTGCATGAG
>CAMWVJ010000308.1 GCA_947177645.1 uncultured Desulfovibrio sp. | reverse complement strand
GTCTGGTGTTGCCCCATGCGCGCTCATTTATGGCTTATTCCGCTGCAAGCAGCGGCTCTCTATGCTTCCTGCTTCGCCTCTTCCGCGGTCTCGCCGGCGTGTTCCGTCACAGGCTCCACAGCCTTGGGCGCGCCCTCACGGATGTAGAAGCACCACGTCTTCAGGGCCGCGATAAAGAAGGGGATGGCGCCGAAGATGATGAAGATGAGGTCAGCGGGCATCCTGAGCCAGCCGATGAAGGCCATGAGCGGGCTCTGCGTGAACTCGGGCGAGCGCGCGTGCCAGTAGCCGTTGGCGAACACGTCACTGAGCTGGAGGAAGCCGGCCGGCAACAGCGAGAGCACGAGCATCAGCAGAAGGCCCACGTTGAAGCCCCAGAAGGAGACGCGCACATATTTTTCCACATGCGCCCAGCTTTCGTCGCTGTTGGCCTGGCGCAGCACGAGCAGGCAGAGCGAGAGCGAGAGCAGGCCGAACACGCCGAACATGGCCGCGTGCCCGTGGTTGGGCGTCAAGTAGGTGCCAATCTCGAAATAGCTCACCACCGGCATGTTGATGAGGAAGCCGAACACGCCCGCGCCCACGAAGTTCCAGAAGCCCACGCTCATGATGAAGCGCAGCGGCCAGCGGTAGCGCAGGGCCATGGCCTGCGCGTAGGGGTTCTCGGTGGTCTTGATGAAGCGTCCGGCTTCCATGCAGAGCAGCACCAGCGGCACGAGCTCCAGCGCCGAGAAGCAGCCCGACATGGTCATGTTGAAGGAGCCCATGCCCGAGAAGTACCAGTGATGGCCGGTGCCGATGATGCCGCCCGCGAGCACGAGGATGCCGTCGAGGAAGATCATGCGGAGGCCCATCTGCTTGGTCACGAGGCCGAGCTCGATGAAGATGAGCGCCACCATGGCCGTGGCGAAGAGCTCGAAGAAGCCCTCCACCCAGAGGTGGATGATCCAGAAGCGCCAGGTGTCGACGATGGTGTAATGCGTCTCGCCGGTATAGAAGATGGCCGGCAGGTAGAAGAAGGGGATGGTGAAGGCCGAGATGAGGAACATGATGGTCAGCGCCCGCGTGGCCTGGTTCTCCAGGCTCGGCCAGGCGTTGCGCACCACGAGCACGAACCAGCCGAGCAGCCCCGCGATGAGCAGGAACTGCCAGAAGCGGCCGATCTCGAGATATTCCCAGCCCTGGCTGCCGAGCCAGAAGGTGAGCTTGGGCCAGAAGCCGACCATGCCGCCCCAGTCGCAGAGCAGGCTGCCGAAAATCACCACCGCGAAGGCCGCGAAGAGCAGGTTGGTGAGGTTCTTCTCGCAGTCATATTCCTTGCCGCCGAGCACCCGCGAGAGGAAGAGCCCGCCCACCACGAAGCCCGTGGCCAGCCAGAAGATCATGAGCTGCAAATGCCAGGTGCGCAGAAGCGAGCTCGGGAAGATGACGCTCAGGTCAAAGCCGTAGAAGTTGCCCGGGTCGGCCCTGAAGTGGGCCACGCCGCCGCCCACGAGCGTCTGCGTGAGCAGGAGCAGGGCCACCACGACGACGAACTTGACGAGCGCCCCCTGGCTCGGGGAAACGAGGTGCCCCGGCACCGCCGGGAGCAGCTTCTGCGCCGCCGGCGTCCAGTCCCACGAGGGGTTGCGGCCGAGCACGAAGAGCGCCAGGCCAATGCCGCCCAAAAGGAAGAGCAGGCTCGCCGCGCTCCAGATAAAGGCCAGGGTGGGCGTGTGGTTGCCCACCAGCGGGTCATAGGGGAAATTGTTGGTGTAGGACACATCCGAGCCGGGGCGCGGCGCCACGCTGGCCCAGGCCATCCACGAGAAATAGGCGGAGAGCTTGCGCAATTCCTCCGGGTCGGTGATGAGGCCCGCCTTGAGGCCGCCGTTGTTCACCGGGCTCGCCAGATATTCGCGCCAGAGGGCCGGGCTCATCTCGAAGATGATGGCCTCGGCCGGCGTGAAGGTGAGGGTGCCGCTCTTGGCATCATAGCGGTTCACGCGCAGCTTGCCGGGCACCAGCGCCGTGATCTCGCCCTGCTGCTCCTCGGCGAGGCTGTCAAAGGACTTGCCGTGGATGGAACGGGCAAGCAGGTCGGCCTGCGCCTCGCCCACGCGGTGCAGGGTGAGCGCCGGGAAGTCGGGCCCGAGATAGGAGCCGTGGCCCCAGACCGTGCCGTTGCTCATGAGGCCTTTGGCGAGAAAGACCTCCTGGCCTTCCTTGATTTCCTGCGCCGTGAAGAGCGGCCGGCCGTCCGGCGCCACTACCTGCGCCGGGATGGGCGGTTTTTCCACAAAGGCGAGGCCCGTGATGGTGAGCAGGATGGTGAAGCCGAAGATCATGATCACGGAAAGGCAGATGATCCACCAGCGGGAGATGCCCGCCGCGCCTTCCTGCGAACGCAATACCTGGCCGAACTGGCCGTCTGTCTGAGCCGACATCAGAATTCCCCCATACGATTCCAAAAATTTTCCGTTTGACCGGGCAGGCATCCGCATAAACCTGTCTGCCAACTCTTGCAAGTGCCTTGTGAGGAGCCGGGAACAGGAACTGAGGGCGCCGGCACAGAGGCAGGGCGCCCGAAACCGTAGTTTACCGCAAAAAACTTCCCTGCGGGAGGCCAAAGCCGGGGCGAAAGGCTCCGGCCTCGGCTCCGCGTCTATTCGGCAGGGAGTTCGGCGGCGAGGTGCTCCTGCTTGGTCACGGCCTCGCCCTTGGCGCGCTCCAGAAATTCCTCCATGGCCGCCCGGACGTTTTCGCGCACGTCCCCGGCCACCACCAGCAGGAGG
>CAMWVJ010000307.1 GCA_947177645.1 uncultured Desulfovibrio sp. | reverse complement strand
GGCAGCAACAGGGCGCTGTCCGTCAGCACCACCGCCGTGGAGCCGCCCCCGGCGTGGCGGAGGTCTTGGGCGAGAGCCTCCAGTTGCGAATGGAGGTCATAGCCGGCGAAGAACTCCCGGCGCGGCTCGTGGCCGGCCTCCGCTTCGGTCAGCGGCACCGCAGGCTCGGCCCGCGCCTGCCAGCGGCGCAGCCAGGCGGCCTGTTCCGCACAGGCCCAATGCGGGGCGCCATCAAGCAGGGTCGGGTCGGTATGCAGGCAGACATAAGCCCCGGCTAGCCACAGGGCGCGGAGCAGCGTCTCTTCCGTGCCGCTGAGCACGGAGAAGCCGGCGATGAATACGGGCCGCTCGTCGGCCGGCCGGAGCAGCGGCGGGATGTGCGCTGCGCCTTGGGCCGCCAAAAACTGCTCAAGTCCCGGGGTGGTCCAGCCGCGTTCTTCGAGTGACGCGCGCCATGCCCGGCTGATGCGGCCAAGGGCGCCGAGCAGGGCGGCAGCCGGCGCCGTGACCTCGCCTTCAAGATGGGCAAGGTCGGACGGCTCCACGCCCTGAATGAAGAGTTCTTCCAGCAGGGATGCGAGGCGCAGCCCCCAGGGGAGAAAGCGGGCCATGTCCATCTTCGCAAAGCGCGCTTCAAGGGCCGCATCCTCCCGCGCGAGGCCGCGCACGCATTGGTGGAGCAATGCCCCCTGATCCAGCGGGTTGGCGGCCATTTTCGCCGCGCCCTGCGCGCGCGCCCGCCAAAGGGCCACGAGCTCGCTGAAAGCGACGGTCTTGGGGAGCAGCCCGGCGTAGCCGCGCTCCTGGAAGATGCGCACGATATAGCGCCACGGCCGCTGGTGCGGCACCACGATGAGAGCCTTGCCCGGCTGCCCGTGCGTGAGCCTTTCCACCGTGTTCACAAGGTCCGGGAGGAAAGGCCGCTGCCACGGGAAGAGGAGAAAGGGCTGCGCGCTCATGGGCGCCCCTCCGGGCTTGGAGATGCGGCGCCGGCCCCCGCCGGGGGCAGGAGGCTCCCGCATTCGGGCACCAGCTCCGAGACCGTTTCCGCCGTCACGAGCTGGAAGCGCTGAAGGTCAAGGTAGACGAGCAGGCCCAGGGTCTCGCCGCTGCCCATTTCTGCGGCCAGATTTTCCACATAGGTGCGCACCTGGCGCGCATGCTCCGGGGCCGGCTGGCCGCTCTTGTAATCAATGACGAGCGTTCCCCAAGGTTCGCGCACGAGAAGGTCCACACGCAAGAGCCGGCCGGCGGCCGTCATCAGCGGCTGCTCCGGGCGCCCATGCGCGAGCCAGCCGGCTGCCCGCGGTTCGGCCGCGAACCACGCAAGCGCGTCCACAAGACCGGCCCTGAAGGCGGCATCCTGCGGCACCGGCGCCTCGCTGGCCGCCAGCGCGGCAGTGACCGCGGCTTCGGCATCCTCCCGGGGGCGCCCGGAGCAGGTAAGCCGTTCAAGGCAGAGGTGGAGCAGTGTGCCCCGGTCTTCGGGCCGGAAGACCGTGGGAGAGAGCGGATTGCGAAAAATCTTGAGCCGCGGCAGCCACTGCATGGGGCGCCAGTTTTCGCCGGCTTCGTCTGCATCGCTCATGGGGGACTCGGGGGAGGCCAAGGTGGCCTCACAAGCGGCAGCTGGTGCTTCGCCGCCCTCCGCTTCCCGCTCCGTCACCACGCCATAGCCGGCCTCGCCGAGGTCGAAGGGCGGCTCGAGCCCCGCCCGGGCCCAAAGCTCGTCCAGCGCGCTCCCGAGTTTGGAGATTCTTTCAAGGCCCGGCGTGCTCGTGCGGAAAATATGGAGCTCGTCCCGGGCGCGGGTGAAGGCCACATAGAGCAGGTTCAGGCTTTCGCAGGCCTGAGCCGCAAGGTATTCCTCGTGGCGCGCCCCGCTTGTCTTGCCGCCGGGCACGGCCAGCCGCAGCCCCTCGTACTCGATGACATCGGTATATTCCGAGGGCCGGCCGGCGAAGCTCGTCCACGGCACCATGACGCAGGGCGCCGCGAGCCCTTTGGCCTTGTGGATGGTCATGACGCGCACGGCGTCCATGCCGCCGGGCATGGGAGCTTTCTCCTCGCCGCCGCGGCTGCGCCAGTGCTCGAGGAAGGCGCCGAGCGAGGCAAGGCCCTTTTCCTCCGCGTTTTGCAGCACTTCGAGAAAGCGGCGCAAAAAGGTGCGCTCCCCGGGGAAGCGGGCTTCCGCCTCAAGGCGCAGCATCCACTCCCGCGTGGCGTCATAGGGCGTGAGCAGGGCAGATTGCGCATGGAAGGGCGCGAACAGCTGCTCCCAGATGCGGGGCCACGCCCGGCGGAAGCGCTGGAAGAGCGGGCCCGGCTCTTTTTGCGCGCACCAGTCGTGGAGTTCTTCCACCGTGAGGCCGCCGGCCAAAGGGTGCCCCAGGACGAGCGAACCTGTGAGCACCGTCCAGAAGGCGATGTCGTCCTCGGGGGCATCCAGAAAATCGAGAAAGGCGACCAGTTGCGTGATGAGCGGATGCTCGGCGAGCAAAAGGCTGTTCTCCGTGATGACCGGTATGCCCTCGCGCGCCAGCGCTTCGGCCACAAGACGCCCCTTCTCGTTGCTGCGCACGAGCACGAGGATGTCGGAAAGCGGGCGCCGTGGGAGGATGTCGTCCTTCAAAAGCTCGCACAGCCGGGAAAGCACAGCCTCGTCGAGTTCGTCCGAGAGGTCGGCCTCGATGCGCTCCACATGCACAAAGCCACCCTCGGCCCCGGCGGGGCATTCCTGTTCCGCCCCGGCAAAGGCTTCGGCCAGGCGGCAGG
>CAMWVJ010000306.1 GCA_947177645.1 uncultured Desulfovibrio sp. | reverse complement strand
CTCCTCGTGGGCACCATCGGTGGCCCCGGCCGCCTCTCCCCGCTCTATCCCGAGCTGCGCTGCGGCTGGTTTCCCAAGGGGATGCCCGAGACGCAAAAGAAGGACGCCTATGCCGTGCGCTCGGAAGACATCGCCACCTTCATGGAAAAGGTGGAGCCCTACTGGCGCGGCAAGACGGCGCACGAGCGCTATCTCGCCCTCATGCCCAAGGCCACGCGCGACATCATCTATGGCGACGACGACTACGGCGCCACGGGCCTCATGCAGGACAATTCCAACATCAATTCCACGCTCAACTGGAGCGGCATCTTCGACAAGATCATCAATCGCGGCGTGCTGGCGCTGAAGAAGGAAGCCGAGGACAAGCTGGCCGAGATCGAGGCCAACCCCGCCAACGGCGACTATGACAAGATTCCCTTCCTCCAGGCCGTCATCGAGTGCTACGAGGGCATGCTCACGTATGCGGCCCGCTATGCGGCCGAGCTCATGACCCTGGCCGCCACGGAAAAGGACCCCGTTCGTAAGCGCGAGCTCGAGCGCATGGCCGACATCTGCACCCGCGTGCCCGCGCATCCGGCCCGCGATTTCTGGGAGGCCATGCAGGCGCACTGGTTCGCGCAGATCGCCTATCGCGCCGAGCAGCAGATCAGCGGCGGCGTGGCCCTGCACCGCTTCGACCAGTACATGAACCCCCTCTATGTGAAGGATCTCAAGGAAGGCAAGATCACCGAGGATTTCGCCCTCGAGCTGCTTGAAGCCATGTGGCTCAAGATCGCCCAGGTGGTGCCCTTCAGCGCCACCAATGCGGGCAACTACTGGGAGGGCTACGCCCACTTCGAGAACTGCACCATCGGCGGCGTGGACAAGTACGGCCGCGACGCCACCAATGAGATGACCTATCTCATCCTGCGCTCCAAGAAGGAATTTCCGCTGCACTATCCCGAAGTGTCGCTGCGCGTCCATGCCGGCACGCCGCACGAGCTTTTGCACGCGGCGGCGGAACTGGTCAAGGAGGGCTGCGGCTTCCCCAAGTTCTTCAATGACGAGACCATCATCACCCAGCTCATGTGCAACGGCGTGCCGCTCGCGCACGCGCGGGACTATTCGGCGGCGGGCTGCACCGAGATACGGATGCCGAATATCGACACCTATCTCTCGCTCGGCGGCAACATCAACCTCGCGGCCGCGCTGGAAATGGCGCTCAACGACGGCTGGGCGCACTTCGGCCCGCGTTACGAAAAGCTGCTCACGCCCTCCATCGCCCGCAAGGACATCAAGAGCTTCGACGACGTGATGAGCAACCTGCGCGAATGCGTGGACTTTTACGTTGACCACTTCATGAAGCGCATGTCCGCGCTGGAGCTCACCAACAAGCAGTGCCTGGCCGCGCCCTTCATGTCCTCGCAGAGCGACATCTGCATGGAAAACCTCACGGACATCCACCAGTGCGTCATGCCGGGCAGCAACCAGCACGACACCGGCAATGTCAACTTCAACGGCTTCGGCACCTGCGCCGAGGCGCTGGCTTCCATCAAGAAGCTCGTCTTCGAGGACAAGATCCTCTCCCTCGACGAGCTGCTCGAGGCCGTGAACAATGACTTCGAGAACAACGAGCCCCTGCGCCAGCTCATGCTCAACGTGCCCAAGTACGGCAACAACGACGCCTGGGCCGACGCCATCGCCCGCGACCTCGACCAGATGATCGGCGAGCTCGTGCATGACCGCCAGTCCGTCTTCGGCGAGAAATACCTCAAGTATGTGCCCGTGACCTCGCATGTGGGCCTCGGCAACAAGACCTGGGCAACGGCCAACGGCCGCCACAAGCACACCTTCCTCTCCGAGGGCATCTCGCCCACCCAGGGCGCGGACGTGGACGGCCCGCTCTCGACCATGATGTCCATCGCCAATTCCACGAGCCGCGTCTACCCCAACAGCTGCGCGCGTCTGCTCAACCTCAAGCTCAACCCGCAGGTGGTGGCCGGCGAGAAGGGCACGCAGGACCTCATCAACCTCATCCGCAACTTCGTGGACCTCAAGCTCTGGCACGTGCAGATCGGCATCTATAACAAGGATGTGCTGCTCAAGGCGCGGGAAAAGCCGGAGGACTACAAGAACCTCATCGTGCGCGTGGCGGGCTACAGCGCCTACTTTGTGGAGCTTTCGCCCAGCATGCAGGGCGAGATCATCGCGCGCACCGAACACGAGATGGTGTAGCATCATGGGCAAGCTCACAGGACGCATCTTCAATATCCAGAAGTTCTCGGTGCATGACGGCCCGGGCGTGCGCGACACCATCTTCATGAAGGGCTGCCCGCTCAGGTGCACCTGGTGCTCGAACCCAGAGTCCCAGCGGCACGGGCTGCAACTGGGCTGGCGGGAAAAGAAGTGCGTCGGCTGCGGAGTTTGCCTCAAGACCTGCGAACACGGCGCCCTCGGGCGCGCGGAGAATGGGGCCATTGTCCGCGCGCCCGAGAAATGCGCCAAGTGCCTCGCCTGCGTGAAGCGCTGCTACGCCAAGGCCATGCATGTTTACGGCGAGGACGTGACCGTGGACGAGCTTTATGGCCGCATCCGCAACAAGCCCCAGGCCTGGCGGGTGGACGGCGGCGTTACCGTGAGCGGCGGAGAGCCGCTGATGCAGGCCGACTTTGTGGGCGAGCTGCTGGCGAAATTCCGGCGCTACGGCATCCACACGGCCATCGAGACCACGCTCTGCGCCTCTTTCGACAAGGTGGCGAAAGTGGCCGCCCACTGCTCGCTCATCTATGCGGACATGAAGC
>CAMWVJ010000305.1 GCA_947177645.1 uncultured Desulfovibrio sp. | reverse complement strand
AGTGTACTTAAGTACTCGACCGAGGAAATTTTTCTCTGACGCAGCCAGCGCCGAAAAGGCTGTTTTTGACGGATAATTTCGGCGTTACCCACGCAACACAGCTACAACGCCAACTCGCAAGCATAACAAAGCCAAAAGAAAAGGCTGTTCACCCCCGCGCGGGAGTGGACAGCCTTTTCGTTTAACTTGCCGCTGTGCGGGCTTACATCATGCTTTTCACCACGGCAAAGACGATGGCCGCGGTCACGGCGCCGAGAATAGGGCCGAGGATGGGAATCCAGCTGTATTCCCAGTCATTGCTGCCCTTGTCCTTGATGGGCAGCGCCGCATGCGCGAGGCGCGGGCCCATGTCGCGCGCGGGATTGATGGCATAGCCCGTTGTCCCGCCGAGCGACATGCCGATGACCACCACGAGCAGCGCCACGGGGATGGCCCCGATGCTGCCGAGGCCCACCTCGGCGGTGTTGCCGGTCTCGCTCATGTAGAGGATGACGAGCACGAGCACGAAGGTGCCGAGCACCTCGCAGACGAGGTTGCGCCGATAATTGCGTATCGCCGGGATGGTGGAGAACACGGCGAGCTTGGTGGGCTTGTCTTCGGTGGCGTCAAAGTGGTCCTTGTAGAACACATAGACGGCCACGGCCCCGAGGAAGGCCCCGAGCATCTGGGCGATGATGAAGGGGATGACAAAGCCCCACGGGAACTTGCCGGCCGCGGCGAGGCCGATGCTGACCGCCGGGTTGAGATGCGCCCCGGAATAGGGCCCGGCGATGAGCACACCGCACATGACCGCGAGACCCCACGCGAGGGTGATGACCACCCAGCCGCCGCCCTGGCCCTTTGAGCCTTGGAGATTACAGCAGGCCACCACGCCGCAGCCCAGGAGGATCATGACGAAGGTGCCGAGAAGCTCGAAGATGCATTTCACGAACAGGCTGGTTTCCATAGCGCGCTCCTTGTTTTCGCGTCGGATATGTGCCTGGTGTCTTCCCGGCGCGGCGGCCCAAGGGGACGGCCGCCCAGCGCCGGAGTGTGTTGCAAAAAGCGCTCGCCCGCCTACTTGGGATACTGGCAGATGACCGCTTCCACGGCCTTGTGCCAGCCCTCGATCTGCTTGGCCACGCGGGCCGTGTCGCCAAAGGGCGAGAAGGCGCGCTCCACCTGCCACTGCGACTGGATCTCGCCGATGCTCTCCCAGAAGCCCACGGCGAGGCCGGCCAGGTAGGCGGCGCCGAGCGCCGTGGTCTCGGTGATGCGCGGGCGCAGCACCTCGCAGGCGAGGATGTCGCTCTGGAACTGCATGAGCAGGTTGTTGCGCGAGGCGCCGCCGTCCACCTTCAGGTTGGCGAGGGCAAGGCCCGAATCGCGCTCCATGGCGCGCACGATGTCATAGGTCTGGAAGGCGATGCCCTCGAGCGCGGCGCGGGCGATGTGCGCCGCGGTGGTGCCGCGGGTGATGCCGGAGATGCAGCCGCGGGCGTACTGGTCCCACCAGGGGGCGCCGAGGCCCGTCAGGGCGGGCACGAAATACACGCCGTCGGTATCCGGCACCGAGGCCGCCAGTTCCTCCACCTCCTCGGAGCTGCGGATGCACTTCAGGCCGTCGCGCAGCCACTGCACCACCGAGCCGCCCACGAAGATGGAGCCTTCAAGGGCGTAAGTGACCTTGTCGCCGATCTTCCAGGCGATGGTGGTGAGCAGGTCATTTTCGGAGCGGATGGGCTTGTCGCCGCTGTTCATGAGCAGGAAGCAGCCCGTGCCGTAGGTGTTTTTCACGGAGCCGGGCTCGATGCACATCTGCCCGAAGAGCGCGGCCTGCTGGTCGCCGGCCATGCCCGAGATGGGCAGTTTGTGCGCGAAGAGCGTGGTGGTGGTGTGGCCGTAGACCTCGCTGCTCGAGCGCACGTCCGGCATCATGGAGCGCGGGATGTCGAAGAGGTCGAGCAGCTCCTGGTCCCAGTCCAGGGTGTGGATGTTGTAGAGCATGGTGCGCGAGGCGTTGCTCACGTCGGTCACATGCACTTCGCCGCGGGTGAGCCGCCACACGAGCCAGGAATCCACGGTACCGAAGAGCAGCTTGCCTTCCTCGGCGCGGCGCCGGGCGCCGGGCACGTTGTCGAGTATCCATTTGACCTTGGTGGCGCTGAAATAGGCGTCGAGGATGAGGCCGGTCTTGTCGCGGATGAAATCCACCTTGCCCTCTTCGCGCAGGTGGTCGCAATAGTCGGCGGTGCGGCGGTCCTGCCAGACGATGGCGTTGTAGACCGGCTCCTCGGTCTCCCTGTCCCAGACGATGGTCGTCTCGCGCTGGTTGGTGATGCCGATGCCCGCGATGTCGTGGCCGTTGATGCCAATGGTCGAGATGGCCTCGGCCACCACCGAGGCCTGCGAGGCCCATATCTGGTGCGGGTCATGCTCCACCCAGCCCGAGCGCGGGAAGATCTGCGGAAATTCCCGCTGCGCCGTGGAGCAGATATTGCCCCCCTTGTCGAAAACCAAGGCGCGGGAGCTGCTTGTACCCTGATCCAAGGCCAAGATGTACTTGCGTGAATTCATGGGCCCTCCTTGCGGCTCGATATGGTGGGATACGAAACGGTGCGGGCTTGTCGTGCCCCTTTCCTTTCCACCTATCGTAAAAAAGGGCGCATGACCAGAAAAATGACCGCCCTTTCCGGGGCGGTGCAGAAAAAACAGGAGGAGAGAAAAAGGGCGCGCCCCGGGGAGCGGTCAGCGGCGCTTCCAGGGCCGAATGACCGAGATGGCCACAAGGAAGATGAGCAGGGC
>CAMWVJ010000304.1 GCA_947177645.1 uncultured Desulfovibrio sp. | reverse complement strand
TCTTCCTTGCCAGCGCCGAAAAATCTTATTTTTTAGGATTCTTCCGGCACTAGCATCCGTCTTCCGCTTCGCTCCAGACGGAATCTGGAATTTTCCTTGCCACAAGCGTGCAACAGGATCTTTCACCCGGAGACCACATGGACGCACCCAAGGCCGGGAGCCTTCCCGGCATCCTTTTCGACCACGCCCGGCGCGCGCGCATCGGCCTCCCCGAGGCCGTGTTTTGCGAGGGTAAAACCCGGGAGGCGCTGCTCGCGCTCTTGCGCCGCTTTCCGCGCGGCTCGGGCGAGGCCATCCTGTTCACGCGCCTTGCGCCGGACATCTTCGCCGCCATGCCCGAAGACGTGCGCAGCGGCTATGATTACGACCCGGTTTCGCGCACGGCCTTTGGCGACCGCATGCCGGAACGCGCAGGCGCCAGCGTGGCCGTGGTCTCGGCGGGCGCCGCCGACGCGCCCGTGGCACGCGAGGCCGCGCGGACGCTCTTGTATCTCGGCATCCCGCACACGCTCTTTGAGGACTGCGGCGTGGCCGGCCTGTGGCGGCTCACCGAGCGCCTGCCCGAGATCAACGCGCACAGCGCGGTCATCGCCGTGGCCGGGCTTGAGGGCGCGCTCGCCAGCGTGCTCGGGGGCCTGACGCCGCTCCCGGTATTCGCGGTGCCCACCTCGGTGGGCTACGGCGTGGCGCGCGACGGCGCCGCGGCCCTCACCGGCATGCTCGCCAGTTGCGCGCCCGGCGTGGCGGTGCTCAATATCGACAACGGCTACGGGGGGGCCTGCGCGGCCGCCCGGGTGGTGAACCTCGCATGACGCATGACCACGAACATCCGCACGAACACGCGCATCATCATGAACACGCCCACGACGAAGCCCCCCACGGCCGCATCCTCACCATCCGCAGCCATTCGGGCCTCTCCGGCGACATGCTGCTCACCGGGCTCGCGCTCATGAACGCGGCGGCGGATAGGGAACAGACCGGGGGCGCCCCCGTCGGCACAGCAGCCCTGGTGGACGCGGCCAACGGTCTGCTCGCCGAACTGCTGGCACCGCTGGCGCCCTCGGTGCCCGCGCTCGAGGGCTGCGTTAGCCTCGTGCGCAAGGAGGTGGCCGGCATCGGCGGCTGGCATGCGGAGGTGCGCCTCCCCGAGGCGCACGAGCACCGCACTTTCGCCCATATTCGCGAGCTCATCGAGGCCACAGCCCTCACCGAGAGCGCGCGGCGCCTGGCCCTTGACTGCTTCGCCCTGCTCGCCCGCTGCGAAGCCGAGGTGCACGGCAAGGAGCCGGACGAGGTGTGTTTTCACGAGGTGGGCGCCCTCGACAGTATCCTCGATATCTGCCTCGCCTGCGCCCTCTTCGACCGCCTCGCCCCGGCGCGCTTCGTGGTGGGGCCGCTGCCGCTGGCCGACGGCAGCGTGCTCTGCGCCCATGGTCACATCCCCGCGCCCGCGCCGGCCGTGCTGGCCCTGCTTTCCGGCGTGCCGGTGCGCCCCTTCGCCGGCGCCCTTACGGCCGGCGAGCTCGTCACGCCCACGGCCCTCGCCCTGCTGCGCACTTTCGGCTGCGATTTCGGGCCTTGGCCGGCCTTCCGCGTGACGGCCACGGCGCTGGTCTACGGCAGCAAGGTCTTCTCGGGCACGGCCAACGGCACGGTCTTCGCCGTGGGCCAGGCGTAGGCCCGCATCCCGCTTAAAAAGCGGCGCGCCGGCGGTCATCACGACCCCCGGCGCGCTTGGTGTTTGGCGGCGCGGGCAAACGCCCGCTTCCCCTTAATCCAGCGTCTTCATGGACACGCGGTAGATGGTCTCGATGCGCTCGGGCGTGGCGTCCACGGGCGCCATGGAGAGCAAAAGCCCGAGGGAGGGCGTGGTCTGCGTGAGTTCCACAAGGCGCGCGATGTCGCCCTCGCCGAAGCCCTCGGCGGTCAGCTTCTCGGGCACGTTGACGGACTCGAGCCACTGTTCCACCCCGGATGCCGCGGCGTGGGCCTCCGCCGGGATGCCCTTGAGGCCGGGCACGATGGGTTCGAGGATCTGCGCGAGCACCGGCGCCGAGGAGGGATAGATAAGCTCCACCACGGCGGGCACGATCATGGCAAGGCCAAGGCCGTGGGCCAGTTCCGGCTTGACCGCGCTCAGCGGATGCTCGAGGGCGTGGGTGTAATGGAGCAGGCCATTGTCGAAGCTCACGCCGGCGAGCAGGGCCGCATAGGCGAGGAAGTAGCGGGCCGTGAGGTCGCCCGGGTTTTCCTCCGCGGCCGGGAGCCAGCGGGCCACGAGGCGGATGCACTCGCCGGCCAGCAGGATGGCGAAGGGATTGGTGGCCTTGGAGGTGGCAGCCTCGATGCTGTGGTTCACGGCGTCGATGGAGACATAGCGCGTCTGCTTGGCGGGCAGCGACGCCATGAGCGCCGGGTCGTCGATGGAATACCACGGGTAGAGGCATTCAAAGGCGATGGCCGGCTTGTAGTTGAGCCTGGTGATGGTGGCCACGGCGAAGCGGTTGGCCTCGCTGCCCGTGCCGTGGGTGAGGTTGATGACCACGATGGGCGCGGCCTTCTCCGGGGCGAAGGCGCCGGTATACAGCTCTTCCGCGGTCTTGCCGGGGTTGGCGAGCAGCACGGCCGCGCTCTTGCCCGCGTCGATGGGCGAGCCGCCGCCGATGCAGATGACGGCCGTGGCGCCGTTGTCGCGGCCGAGCGCCGCGGCCTCGTCGATGGAATCGGTCGTCGGGTTGGGCGTCACCTTGTCATAGAGGGCGATCTTGATGCCATGGGCCGCGCA
>CAMWVJ010000303.1 GCA_947177645.1 uncultured Desulfovibrio sp. | reverse complement strand
GGCCGGGGGCGCGGCCGTGGTGCTCGACCCCTCGGTGCGGGAATTTCCGCTCTTTTGCGCGCCCGAAACCGCCGCAAAAGCCCTTGCGGCCGAACAGGATTCCGGCCGTCTCCCCCAGGGGGACTGGCGCGTCTACCGCCTCGAAGGCGACTTCGCCGAACTCGTGCAGCCGGCCGAAGCCGGGGGGCCGAGCCCCTATGCGCTCGCCCGGCGGGCGCGCCTCGCCGACTGGGTGAGCGCCGGCGGAAGCGAGGAGGGAAAATGACAGCCAACGCACTGCCCCTGCTGGAACGCCTCAACGCCGCGCCCCTGCTCAGGCCTTGGGGCCTGCCGCGCTCCGTGCGGGAGGCCTGCTGCATCGTCTGCCACGAGCATCTTGAGTTCGTGCCGCAGTTTTGCGCCGCGTACCCGGGCCTGGACATCCCGCTCATCGTGGTGCCCGACCTTCCCGAGGGCGCGCCGCGCCGGCTCACCATGCCGGGGCCAAAGGCGCGGGAGATACCCTTGCGCGGGGTGGAACGCCTCGGCACGACGCCCCAGTGGCCGAAAGTCTTTCTCGTGCCCGACCCGGTGATGCTGGCCGCGGTGTGCCGGCTCATGGCCGTCTACGGCGGGGGCATGCTCTATCTGGAGGGCTTCCGCCAGCCGCCCTTCGGGCTGCGCAAGCCCCTGCCGGACTTTTTCGCCCGCCACGCGGCGCAGCTCGAGCAGGTCTGCGGCATGCTGGCCGACGAGGCGAGCCGCACCACCTACGCCGCGCGCGTCAAGGCCATCCTCACCGGGGACGCGGGTTACCTGCCCGTCACCACGCACGGCGAATACGAGCACCCGCGCATTTGCCCCAAGGCCGGCGACATCATGATCGACGGCGGCGTGTCGGACATGGTGGGCGCGCAGGCGGCCTTTGCCGAGGCCGTTGGCCCCGAAGGCCGCATCCACGGCTTCGAGCCCATCCCCTGGATGGCGGAAAAGGCGGCCGACGCGCTGGCGAAATGGCCGTGGTATACGCTGCACACGGCGGGCCTTGCGGAAAAGCGGGGCCAGGCGGCTTTCGCCTCGCTGCGCGATTCCTCGCATATCTGCGCGAATCAGGGGGCAGATCCAGGAGCTGGCGGAGAGGGCACGGTGCGCTGCGAGCTTACAAGCATCGACGAGGTGGTGCGCGAGGAAGGGCTTAGCCGCGTGGACTGCATCAAGCTGGATGTGGAGGGCGCGGAGCTCGACGCCCTGCGCGGCGCCGAGGAGACCATCCGCCGCTTCCGGCCGAGGCTCATCATCTGCCTCTACCACAAGCCGGAAGACCTCGTGACCCTGCCGCTTTTCGTGAAGAGCCTGGTGCCGGAGTACCGCCTCGAGGTGGCGCACGCCTCCTGCGGCTTCACGGACACCATCCTCTATGCGGAGGCGCCGGGGGCCTGAGCGCGGCCCGCGCTACCCCGCCAGCTTCGCCAGCGCGTCGCCCACGCGGCTGAGGGCGTCGGCGAGCGTGTCGTCGGCCACGGCATAGGAGAGGCGCACGCAGTTGTCGTCGCCAAAGGCCGCGCCGGGCACGAGCGCCACATGCGCCTCGTCCAGCAGGTACGAGCAGAGGGCGGTGGAATCATTGATTTCCCCGCCGTAAAGCGCGCTCACATCCACAAAGAGGTAGAAGGCGCCGTCGGGCCGGGGGCAGACGGCCCTGGGCCAGCCGGCCACGATGTCCATGGCGAGGTCGCGGCGGCGGCGGAAGGCCTCGCGCATCTCGATGACGCAGTCGTCCGGCCCCTCCAGCGCCGCCAGCGCGGCCTTTTGCGCCACGGAGCAGACATTGGAGAGGCTGTGCCCCTGAAGCGAGGTCATCTTTTTGATGATTTCCGGGTGCGCTGCCAGGAAGCCCACGCGCCAGCCGGTCATGGCGTAGCTCTTGGCGAGGCCGTTGGCCACGGCCACGAGTTCAGGGCAGTGGGCGAACCAGGTGATGGCGCTCGTCATCTGCGCGGGCGGATAGACGAGCTGGTCATAGATCTCGTCCGAGAGGACGAAGATATTGCGCGCCAGCGCCCAGCGCATGATCTGCATGAATTCCCGGTCGGCATAGACCGCGCCCGTGGGATTGTTGGGCGTGTTGAGGATAAGCATGCGCGTCTTTTCCGTGACCGCGTTCTCGAGCATGAGCGGCGTCACCTTGAAGCCCCGGGCCGCGCCGGCATGCACGGTCACGGGCACGCCGCCGGCCAGCCGCACCATGTCGGGATAGCTCACCCAGTAGGGCGACGGGATAAGCACCTCGTCGCCGGGGTTGATGGTGGTCTGGATGAGGGTGTAGAGGCATTGCTTGCCGCCCGCGCCGATGATGATGGATTCCGGCGCCACGGGCGTCGCGTAGTGGCGCTCGAAATAGCGGCCGGCCGCGCGCCTGAGCTCCGGGATGCCGGCCACGGCCGTATAGCGGGTGAAATTGGCGTCAATGGCGGCCTTGGCCGCTTCCTTGATGTGCTCGGGCGTGGGGAAGTCCGGCTCGCCCACGGCGAGGCTCGTCACCGCCACGCCCTGCGCCCTGAGCTCCTGCGCCCGGGTGTTGATGGCAAGGGTCAGGGAAGGCTGGATCTGGCTCAGGCGTTCGGCGATCTGCATGGCGGGCTCCTGTGGGGATGGGCGGCTACGGCCGCGCGGATGCCGGTATTTTTAGCAGCTTCACCGGGGGGTGTAAATGCGGGAGGACGCACGCGAAAGCCGCGGGACGGCGGCGCCGCTCCTGCCGCTCCCGGCCGCGTGCCGGGTAGCGGCCTTCGTGCGGCGCGTCAAGCGCTTCAGCG
>CAMWVJ010000302.1 GCA_947177645.1 uncultured Desulfovibrio sp. | reverse complement strand
CAACTGCCCGCACGGCCGCCCTTGCGTGCTGCGCTGGGACGCGGCCGAGCTGGAGAAGCTCTTCAAGCGCCGCTGAAGCTCATCCCACCCGCGTGGGGGCCTACGATGTCTGGGACTTGTCTTCCGTGCTCTCGGGCGCGGGCGCTTCCCCCGTGTTTTCCGTGGCGGTTGCCGCGGGCGCAGTCGTCCCCCCGCTCTTCGTCCCCGCACCTGTTGCCGGAGCGCGCCGCACCGGCCGCGGGCGCGCGCGCCGACCGGCCGATGGCGTCGCTGGCCGCGTGCCGCACCGCATCGGCGGCAGGTCCTTGACGTGCACGTCGAGCTGCGGGAAGGCGATCTCGATATTCGCCTCGCGGAAGGCCTTTTCGATGCCCAGCCGGATTTGCGAGGACGTGCTCGCGCCGAGCTCAAAATCCTTCACCCAGAAGCGCAGCGCGAAGTCCAGCGAGCTCGCGCCGAAGTTGAGGAAGATGACACTCGGCGCCGGATACTTGAGAACATTCTCGTTGGCCTTGGCCACGTCGATGAGCAGCTTCGTCACCTGGCCCGTGTCCGAGCCGTAGGCCACGCCCACCTCCACCTGCCGGCGCACGCTGCGGCTGAAGCGCGTCCAGTTGATGAGCCGGTTGGACATGAACTCGCTGTTGGGCACATAGATGAGGGCGTTGTCGTAGGTCTCCACCATGGTGGCGCGCACGCTGATTTTGCGCACCTTGCCGGTGACGCCGCCCACTTCCACCACATCCCCGGCCTGCAGGGTGCGGCTGAAGATGAGGATGAGCCCGGAGAGGAAGTTGTTGACGATGGTCTGCATGCCGAAGCCGATGCCCACGGAAAGGCCGCCGGCCACCATGGCGAGATTGCTGAGCTCAAGGCCCAGCGCCCGCAGCACGAAAAGCCCGAAGATGGCCCAGGCCGCGTAGGTGAGCGCGGTCTGGAGCGGCGGGATGAGCGTGGCGTCAAAGCTCAGGCCCTTGGCGGGCAGGCGCGCCAGAAAGCGCGTGCCCATGGTGACAACGGTGCGCGTGAGAAAGAACACGCTGATGATGAGCAGGGCCTGGATGATGTTGAGCTGGGTCTGGCCCACGCTCACGCCCTTGAGCGCGTATTCGCCGAGCAGATATGTCCCGCCCGGGAGGGTCGCCACCCAGAGCAGGACGCCGATGACCGCCACCACGAGCACCACCGGCGCGGCCAGGGCCACGGCAAGGCGCGCCAGCGCGGCCCCGGCGCCCTCGCGCGGCAACCGTTCGTTGAGATTGCTCACGAGCGCCATGCCGGCGCGGCACAGCTCCAGCGCGAGCGACAGGGAGACGAAGAGCAGGTAGGCCGCGATGCTGTAGATGTGCAGCCCCGTGAGCGCGAGGAAAAGGCAGATCCAGAGGATGCCGGGCTCGCAGTCGAGCACGCCGTGCTCGAGCCGGAAGGGGCCGAGCGCGGGGATATGCTCCTTGCGCCGCCGCCAGAGGGCGAACGTGACGAAGACCGTCCAGATAACGAGGATGAGCGGCTGGATGAGCGGCAGGTACAGGAGGGCATAGGCCCCGAGCGTGAGCGGCAAAAGCTGGAGCAGGGGCGATGCCCGGGGCGCCTCCTGCGCCTCGGGATACTGGAGCCGCCTCAGATCCCAGGCGAGGGCCACCTGCCCGAAGATGAGGCAGAGATTGCCCAGGGCCAGGAAGAGCCGGAAAAAGTCGCCATAGGCGGAAAGGGCGCTCCCGAGGAGGGCCATGCCGAGGCAGAGCCACGGAATGCTGCGCCGGAAAAGATGCTGGAGCGCCGGCGGCGACTGCGGCGTGAGCCAGCGGCGCCGGAGCAGCAGAGCGAGCACGCCCGTGAAGATGAGGCAGATGACGAAGCGCAGGGCCGCGGTGCCCCACTGGGGCGCCGTAGTGGGCATCTCCACGGGCAGACGCAGCATCACGGCCTGCCAGGAATAGAACATTTTTTGCGAAAAATCGGCCCAGGCGTCGGGGCTGAGCCACGGGGTCGGGCCTTGGAGATAGTAGTCCTTCCAGAGCGCGGGAAGCTGCGCGGTGATGGTCTTGCGCGCCTCTTCGAGCCGGGTGAGGATCTGGAGCGAGGGCACGAGCGAGTCATACTGCGCGAGCACGGCGGTGAGCCGGAGGCGCGCGCGGGTGATGCCCTCCACATAGGCCCGCATCTCCTCGCTGAGGCGCCCCTGCTGGACTTCCTCGGGCAGGTTCGCGGCCATGTAGTTGACGCGCTCGAGCAGGCTCTGCGCCTCGGAGCGCGCGAGGTTCACGGGCGAGAGCACCATGTGGAAATCGCCGATGGTGGCGGCGATGCGCCGGCTCACGGCCTCCATGGCGTTGGGATAGCCCTTGAAGGTGTTGGCGAAGACGAGCAGGCGCCGGCCTTCCTCCTCAAAGGGCTGGAGCTGGCGCGAGAGATTTTCCGTCTGGGCGCCGAAACTGTCGCTCAGCTTGAGCGCGGTCTGGCGCATCTCGTCGATCATGGCCCGCTGGCCGCTCCAGATGGCCTCCCACGCGGCATTGCCCGCCGGTTCCTCGGGCTCGGCTTCCTCCGCAGGGGCGCCATCCCCCTCCGCCTCAGCAGCGTTGGCACTTTTTTCGGCGTCAGGAGCCGTGGCGCCTTGCTTGCCATCCTTTTTGGCGTCGGCATGTTTGGGCGTCTCGAGCACGGCTTCCACAGCCGTCGTGGGCGTCGCGGCGAGCGGCGCCGGGAGAAGCCCGGGCAGCAAAAGGCCGCCCAGCACGAGGGCGGCCAAAAGCAGGGCGCGGCAGAGGAGGGGGCGCGAAAGGCGCCCGCGCCGGCC
>CAMWVJ010000301.1 GCA_947177645.1 uncultured Desulfovibrio sp. | reverse complement strand
CCGACGCCCCCCGCTTGCCGCCCCAACAAAACCGAGGACCGCAGGGCCGAAACCCCAGCCGACAATCACCCCCCCCCCCCGGCCGGCCCCGGGCCGGACCGCGCCCCTGCCAGGACCCCGCAGGGCGGGCACGGGTATTTTCTCTTTCTCCTCTGTTTTCTCGCGGCCATGAGCGCCTTCCCCTCCATGGTCAACGACCTCTACCTGCCCACCCTGCCCGCCATGCGCGCCGAGTTCCACACCTCCAGGCCCGTGGTGCAGCTTGGGCTTTCCTTCGTCATGATCGGCCTCGGGCTCGGGGGCCTGTTCTGGGGTCCGCTCAGCGACAAGATCGGCCGCAAGCCCGTGCTCTTCGTGTCGCTTGCCATGTTCATCGTGTTTTCCGGGGTGAGCGTGTTTTCGCCGAGCATCGCGTTTTTCCTCGGCTGCCGGCTGTTCCAGGGGCTGGGCGCCTCGGGCGCGGTCATGCTCTCCAAGACCATCCCGGCGGACATGTACACCGGGCGCCAGCTCGCCAAGATCATGTCCACGGTGGGCGCCATCAACGGCATAGCCCCGGTCTCCGGGCCGCTCCTCGGCGGCTTCATGGCCAAGGCCATCGGCTGGCGCGGCATCTTCCTCGTGCTCACCGGCATCGGCCTCGTCATGATCTTCCTCACCTTCTTCTTCCGCGAAAGCCTCGCCCCCAAAAACCGCGACCGCGGCCCGTGGCGCGCGCTCTTCGGCGAATATTTGCCCCTGCTCAAGAACCGGCCCTTCATGATCCATGTCATCCTGAAGAGCGCGGCCCTCGGCGTGCTCTTCTGCTATATCTCGTCAGGCCCCTTCATCATTCAGGAGCGCTACGGCTTCGACGCCATGCAGTTCGGCCTCATTTTCGGCCTCAACGCCATGGCCGTGGTGCTCGGCGCCACGCTTTCCGTGCGCTTTCGCACCATGAAAAAAGCTGCCATCACCGGCGCGGCCGGCATGGTGGCCTTTGCCTGCCTCGAGGCCGGCGCCATCTCCTTCCTCGACAGCATCTGGGTCTTCGAGGGGCTTATCGTGCCCATGCTCTTCTTTTCGGGCATCGTGTTCGCCGCCTCCAACACGCTGGCCATGACCGAGGGGCGCCTTTCCGCCGGCGCGGCCTCGGCCATCCTCGGGCTCGGCGGCTATGTGTTCGGCTTCATCGTCTCGCCGCTGGTGGGCATGGGCGACATCCAGCTTTCCACCTCCATCGGCATGACCGTGTGCGCGCTCATCTGCCTGCTCTACGCCTGGTTCGCCTACAAGCTCCCGGCGAGCAAGATCCAGCCCTGAACGCCGCTAAATCGGGAGAACCCATGCTGCAACAGGCTCACAGCGCCATTCTCGTGGTGGATATGCTCAACGATTTCGTCCTGCCCGGCGCGCCCATGCGCGTGGAGGGCGCCCTCGCCACCGTGCCGGCCATTGCGCGCTTTCTCGCCTACGGCCGCGAGAACCAGTGGGCGGTGATCTATGTCAACCGCGAGCACCGCGCCTCGGGCATCGACGCCGAGATGACGCGCCGCCACTTGTTCGAGGAGGGGCAGCCCTTCTGCGTGCCGGGAACGCCGGGCGCGCAGGTGGTGGAGGCGCTCGCGCCCGCGCCCGAGGACATCATCGTCACCAAGCAGCGCTTCAGCGCCTTCGTGGGCACGGACCTCGACATGGTGCTCCGCGGGCTCGGCGTGAGCACCGTGTTCGTGACCGGGACGCAGTATCCCAACTGCATCCGGGCCACGGCCGTGGACGCCATGGGGCTGGACTACCTCACCATCGTCTGCACGGACTGCTGTTCCGCGGCCACGCCGGAGGTGGCCGAGGCAAATGTCTATGACCTCACCATGATGGGCATCACGTGCGCGCCTTCCACGCGGTATATGGAGTGAGGTGGGGTAGCGTTGTTGGCTTTTGTGGTGGGTGGGAGGAGGTCTGATGTGGGGCCATGCTGTGCCTGCTGCACGTGTAATGCCGAAATTATCCGTCAAAAACAGCCTTTTCGGCGCTTGCTGCGTCAGAGAAAAATTTTCTTGGTCGAGTACTTGAGTACACTCCCTGCGAAAATTTTTATCTTCCTTGCAAGCGCCGAAAAATCTTATTTTTTAGGATTCTTCCGGCACCAGCACCCGTCTTCCGCTTCGCTCCAGACGGATTTAAGGAAGCATCTATCAACAATACTGTAACCCACTCTCATACCTTATACACCCCAGAATGAAAAAACCTCCCGGGAGGCGGGAGGTTTTTCTTTGCCCTGGCTCAAAACGCGCTCAGCGCTGCCGCAAAAACTCGTCCAGCGTCTCCATGAGCTTCTTGATGTCGATGGGCTTGGCCACATAGCCGTTCATGCCCGAATTGATGGCCTCCTCGCGGTCTTCGTCAAAGGCGTTGGCCGTCATGGCGATGATGGGGATGCCGGAGCGGATGGGGTCCTCCAAGCCGCGGATGGCCCGGGTGGCCGCATAGCCGTCCATGACCGGCATCTGCACGTCCATGAGGATGAGGTCATAGGTGCCCGCCGGCATGTCGCGCACCTTGGCCACGGCGAGCTGGCCGTTTTCCACGATGTCGAGCTCAAAGCCCGCGTTTTCCAGGATCATCTGGGCGATCTCCTGGTTCATCTCGTTGTCCTCAGCGAGCAAGAGGCGCTTGCCGGCGAAACTTTCGGGCGTCGCGGGTTCGGCCTCTTCCTCCTCTTCGGGCGTGCCGGGGCTTAAGAGCACGTTGCGCAAGCCCGAAAGGAAGATGGGCTTGGAGCAGAAGGCCGTGACCCCGGCCTCCTTACCCTCCTCCTCAAT
>CAMWVJ010000300.1 GCA_947177645.1 uncultured Desulfovibrio sp. | reverse complement strand
GTCCCGGAAATGCGCGCGCCCGAAGCTGTTCCGGCCCCGGAGGAGGCCCCGCAGGCCGCTCCGGCACCGGAACAGACCCCGCAGGCAGCTCCCGCCGGGGAGGAGGTCACCCGGCTGTAGCGCACGCTTTTTTTCGCCGCAGGGCGCCATGCCCGTGGGATCGTCCCGTGCATGGCGTCTTTGCGCTTGACAGGGGGTGAGAAACTGCGTATTCAAGGCGTGTTCAAGTGGTTTCGCCCTGTGTTCCCGTGGTTTTTCGGGGCGGGCCGCTGCGTCCTCGAACGGGAAGTGCGGGTTCGCCCGCAGGCGGGGAGTCCGCAAATATCCGTTCATGTGGGGAGGCCTTGAGGGGCCCCCTTTTTTTTGTCCCGGCGCCGGGCCGGCCATGCCGGCCCCTCCGCAGGAGCCCCTCCCCAGGAGAATGACAAGGGCCATGCCGGAAACTCTTGAAGAAACCGTCACCCGCCTCGTGAGCCCGCTCGTCCGGGCGCAGGGGCTCGATCTCTGGGGCGTTGAGGTGCTACCCGGCGGGCGGACCAAGGTGCGCGTGTTCGTGGACGTGCCCCGACCGGCGCAGGCTGCCGGGGACGCTTTGCCGGAAGAAGCCGCGGAAGCCGCGTTCGCCGAGCCCGGTTCGGCGAGCATCGACCAGTGCGAGGAGATCTCGCGTGAGCTCGGCCTCGCCATGGACGTGGAGGACTGCGTGCCCGAAGCCTGGGTGCTGGAGGTGTCCTCCCCGGGCCTTGACCGCCGTTTTTTCAGCCTTGACCAGATGGCCCCCTATGTGGGCGACCTTGTGGAAGCGCGCCTCGCCTCCCCCCTGACGCCCGAAGGCGAGGGCGGCGCGGCCCCGCGCCTGCGCTGGCGCGGCCGGCTCACGGGCGTGGACGCCGAGGGCTTCACCCTCGAGCCGTGCGCCGTCTCGGCCGACGGCGAGGTGCGCCCCGAGGGCGGCGCCCCGGTGCATCTCCCCTGGGCCGAAGTGCGCAGGGCCGCCCGCATCCCTGTTTTTCAGAAGCCCGCCAAACCAGGTAAGGGGCCAGGAAAGGGGCCAGGAAAGGCTCCCGGCAAGGGGCGGGCCCGCCATCCCAGCCAAGCCGGCCGCGCCCGTGCGGCCGCCGGAGGCAGACATGAATCTTGAGCTCAAGAAGGCCATTGACCAGATCAGCAAGGACAAGGGCCTTGACCGCGACATGCTCATCGACACCCTGGAGGAGGCCGTGCGGATGTCCGTGCTGCGCCGCTTCAGCGAGGACATGGACGTGGAAGTGACCTATAATGACGAAACCGGCGACATTGAGGTCTACCAGTTCAAAATCGTGGTCGAGGACGGCGACGTGGCCAACGAGGACACCCAGATCGCGCTCGCCGAGGCCCGCGAGCACGACCCCTCGGTGCAGCTCGACGACGAGATGGGCTTCCGCGTCAAGGTGGAGGACCTGGGGCGCATCGCCGCGCAGTCGGCCAAGCAGGTCATCATCCAGCGCATGCGCGACGCCGAGCAGGAGATCATCTACGAAGAATACAAGGACCGCGTGGGCGAGATCGTCTCGGGCATCGTGCAGCGGCGCGACAAGGGCGGCTGGGTGGTCAATCTCGGCCGCACCGAGGCCATCCTGCCCCGCGAGGAGCAGATCCCGCGCGAGCACTACAAGCGCGGCGACCGCCTCCAGGCGCTGATCATCGACGTGCGCAAGGAGGGCCGCGGCCCGCAGGTGGTCATTTCCCGCGCGCACCGCGACTACATGGCCGCGCTCTTCCGCCGCGAGGTGCCCGAGGTGGACGACGGCGTGGTGCAGATCATGGGCGTGGCGCGCGACCCCGGCTCCCGCGCCAAGGTGGCGGTCATCTCGCGCGAGCGCGATGTGGACCCGGTGGGCGCCTGTGTGGGCGTGCGCGGCTCGCGCATCCAGAACATCGTGCAGGAGCTGCACGGCGAGCGCATCGACATCGTGGTCTGGAGCCCGGACATCGCCACCTATGCGCGCAACGCCCTCGCGCCGGCGCTGGTCTCGCGCATCGTGGTGGACGAGGAGGAGAACCTGCTCGAGGTCATCGTGCCCGACGACCAGCTCACCAACTCCATCGGCCGCAAGGGCCAGAACGTGAAGCTCGCCGCGCGCCTGCTGGGCTGGAAGGTCGATATCTTCACCGAGACCCGCTACAACGAGGCCAATGCCATCGGCCACGGCCTCGAGCAGGTGGCGAGTGTGGCCGAGGTCTCCATCGAGGCGCTGCTCGCCGCGGGCTATTCGTCGCTCGCGGCCTTGCGCGAGGCCACGGACGAGGAGCTTTCGGACAAGCTTGGCATCAGCGAGGCGCGCATTTCCGACCTGCGCTCGGCCATCAACTTCCTCGCGCCCGTGGTGGAGGACGATCCCGAGCCCTCGGCCGTGAGCCTGACGGTGGAAGCCGCGGAGGATGTGCCGGCGGAAGGCGCGGCGAAGGACGGCGCGGATGCCTGAAGCCGGCGATATTCGCGGCCCCGTGCGGATGTGCGTCATCTGCCGGCGCCGCTTCGCCAAGGCGGAGCTGGCCCGCCATGTGCTGACGCCGGAAGGGATTTTGATCATTGACGAGGCACAGCAAAGCCCGGGCAGGGGCTTTTACCTGTGCCCCGACCCCGCCTGCGGACGCAGGTTCGAGAAGTACAGGCCGGGAACGCGGCAAAGGGGGCGGCGCTCGCGCGCTGCCGCCGGGAGGAGCAAGGGGGCCATATGGCAGAAATAAAGATCAAGGTGAAGGACCTCGCGAGCGAGCTCGGCGTGCCCACGCGGGACATGCTCCCGGCCCTGCGCGAGCTCGGCG
>CAMWVJ010000299.1 GCA_947177645.1 uncultured Desulfovibrio sp. | reverse complement strand
TCACCTTCTCGTGGATGAGGGCGCGGTGGAACACGCGCCCGGGGTGGCGCGCCACTGGGCGAAGAGGTTGCGCCAGGCGCCGAATTCCTGAAAGCCCTGGTCGAGCTGGTCCTCGTGCATGGTGAGCCAGGTGTGGAAGAGCTGGAGCTGGATCTGGAAGGTGGCGCTTTCAAAGACCACCGCCGCCATGTCGCGCGGCATGGTCTTGCCGTCCAGATGGCCGAGCACGAAGGTGCAGACCGCGCGCCGCGAGGTCTCGAAATCGACCTCATGGCCGTTCATGTTCTCGGCGAGCGGCAGCAGGTTGGGGTACAGCTCCTTGATGCGGGCCATGCCCTTTTCGGGCACGCGGATGACAAGGCGCTCCGCGCTGTCGGCGGCTTCGGCGCCGCCTTCAGCCTTGGCGGGCTCGGGGGGCACTTCCTCAATAAAATAGAAGCGCAGCCAGCTCTCGAACATCACGGCTTCCAGCGCCTGTTCCACGGCCTCACGAAATTCCTTCTGCTCCTGCGGCATGGCGTCCCCCCCTGCGTTTTTCGATGCGGCAGCATATGCGCGCCCGGGGCCTGCGTCAACGCGGGGCGCGCTGCTGTACCTTCGGGCGCCCCTGTGGTAGAGGATGCGCAGGGAGGCCAGGCAGGAAAGCCGCGGCCGGCCTTCAGGATGGAAAGATGATCGACTACGCCCAGGCGCTCAACGAAGCACAGCTCGCGGCCGTCACGGCCGGCGACGGCCCGGTGCTGGTGGTGGCGGGCGCGGGCAGCGGCAAGACGCGCACCATCGTCTACCGCCTCGCATGGCTCGCCGAGCACGGCGTGAGCCCTGAGTCCATCCTCCTGCTCACCTTCACGCGCAAGGCCGCGCGCGAAATGCTCCAGCGGGCCGGCGCGCTGCTCGGGCAGGGGCTTTCGGGCGTTGCTGGCGGCACCTTCCACGCCTTCGCCTTTGGCGTGCTGCGGCGCTGGCGCCCGGCATGGCTCGAGGGGCGTCCCTTCACCCTCATGGACCAGTCCGACATCACGGCCGCGGTACGCCAGTGCAAGGCCCGGCTCGACCTTGGCAAGGGCGACCGCTCCTTCCCCAAGAGCGCGAGCATCGTGGCCTTTCTGAGCAAGGCGCGCAACAAGGAATTGCCGCTTGCCGAAGTGCTCCGGCGCGAGGCCTTCCACCTCGAGCCCTATGCGGAGCAGCTCGAGAAGCTGGGCGAAGCCTACGCCGCCTACAAGCGCGAAAACGGGCTGCTCGATTACGACGACCTGCTCTTCGAGCTGGAGGCCCTGCTACGGGAGAATCCCGAGGCCGCGGCCGCGCTCCGGGCGCGCTTCCGCCACATCCTCGTGGACGAGTACCAGGATACCAACCTCGTCCAGGCGCGCATCGTGCGCCTCTTGGCTGGGCCTGTGGACGGGGGCGCCCAGGGCGGCGACGGCGCGGAATCCCCCCCGCTCTGCAATGTCATGGCCGTGGGCGACGAGGCGCAATCCATCTACGCCTTCCGCGGCGCCAATGTGCGCAATATCCTCGACTTTCCCAAGCTCTTCCCCGGCGCGCGCGTGCTGCCGCTGGAGGAAAACTACCGCTCCACGAAGCCCGTGCTCGACGTGGCCAACAGCCTGCTCGAGCACGCGGCGGAATCGTTCAACAAGCACCTCTACACGAAAAAGGAGGGCGGCGACCCCGTGCGGCTCGTGACGCCCCTGAGCGACGAGACGCAGGCCGCGCTCGTGACGCGGCGCATAACAGAACTGCTGGAAGTCTACGCCCCGCACGAGATCGCGGTGCTCTTCCGCGCCGGGCGGCACTCCTTCGCGCTGGAGGCGGCGCTCAAGCGCGCGGGCATCGCCTTCCGCAAGTATGGCGGGCTGCGCTTTGCGGAGTTCGCGCACAACAAGGATGTGGTCGCCTTCGCGCGGCTGGCGCTCAATCCGCTGGACCTGCCCTCGTTTTCGCGCATCGCGGCCATGCACAAGGGGGTGGGCCCCAAGACGGTGGAGAGGCTGTACGCGGCCCTGCGCACCGGCGATGCGGCCGCGCAGGCCAAGGCCTTCGCCCGCTATCCCGAACTGGCGGACGACCTGCGCTTTGTGGAGAGCCTGCGCGAGGCCTCGCCCGCGCCGGTGGATTTCTTCGAGGAGGTCATCGACCGCTACCGCCCGCGCCTCGAGAGCCGCTATCCCGACGACTGGCCGCAACGCCAGAAAGATCTGGAAGAGATCCTTCAGATCGCGGCCAACTACACCGACCTCGACCTCTTCGTGGCCGAGCAGGTCCTGGAATCACCGGAAGAAGAGGCCGCGGAGGACGACGGCGAGGGCAAGGTCACGCTTTCCACCATCCATTCGGCCAAGGGGCTGGAGTGGAGCGCGGTGCTCATCATCGACCTTGTGGAGGACCGCTTCCCTTCGCGCCACGCCCTCACGCGGCCCGAGGATTTCGAGGAGGAGCGCCGCCTCATGTATGTGGCCTGCACGCGCGCCCGCAAGCAGCTCGAGCTTTACGCGCCCGCCACCATCTACAGCCGCTCCGAGCGCGGCGCCGTGCATGCCGCCCAAAGCCCCTTTGTGCGCGAGCTCGGCCCCGGCCTCGCCGAGGAATGGACAGAAGGCTTCGGCGGCCGCCTCTGCCGGCGGCGCGAGGGGGGCCTGCGCCGCCCGGCGGTGCCCGTATTCCCCGCAGCGAACGCGGGGGATGACGCTGACGAGGATTGCCAGCTCCCCCCGGACGAGTGGCCGGAGGCGTCCGAGACTCCCGGGCTGACGGGTATCAGCGCGGCGCACTGGCCGGCGGCCGGGGAGGCCGGCGCGCCGGAAAGCACGGC